>NZ_JBEOZN010000206.1:0-11547 GCF_040298085.1 Streptosporangium sp. NPDC001681
GTACTGCACCGGGGACGGTGTGGGAGAGTAGGTCGCCGCCGGACAATCTTTCATGAGGGCCCTCACCTTTGGTGGGGGCCTTCGTGCTTTCCGGGGAGCTTCCGGAAAGGGGCTTGCGGGGTTTTTCTGGGGTTTTCAGTGGGCTCCGGGTAAGGGGGGCCGACCTCGGCTCTTACCGGTTCGTAGTGGTTTCCGGGGAGCCTTCGATCAAGGGGCTGTACCTGGACTCCCGCCGGTCGGTGGGCGTTCTTGGTGTTTCCACGCACTGGAATCCGAACCGTCGGCCAGTGTTTCTCATGCTTTCCAAGGAGAGTCCCGAAAGGTGCTTCTGGGAGATGCGGAAATCATCCCAGGAGTAGGGGCTTGATGGAAAAGCCAGCCGCTCGTGTTCCGGTTAAGGCCTCCACGGGCCGCTGGAGTTCTTTCGCCGTCGGGGAGAGCCTCAGCTGAGCGCCCCTCTGCTCTGCCGAACCTGCGGTGGCAGGCGGGGACCGGACACTCCGCAGCGCTCTGAAATCCGGCAATGGACTGCGCCACGACGTTCGTGATCATTTACGGGTACCGGAGAAGGGCGTATGGAGTTTCGATGGCTTGCTAGGCTGGAGAGGCCGGGCCACCCCACCAGCGGGTGGCCTTCGTCGCGCCAGACCACGATAGGGCGGGGCAGCGATAGCGAACGGGGCGCACCCCGCGGCCGGAGACCGCCCGCACAGCGAACCGTCCCATCCGATCGAGGAGATGGGATGCGCTCGCAGAGTGAGCCAACGAATGGACCAGAAGTGAACAGTGACAACCGGCCTGAAGGCGCGGGTCGACGCGAAGAGGGCGAGAACCGCGGATCTGGCGGTCAGGGAGGTCACCGCGGCGATCGCGCAGGTGGCTACAGGGGACGTCCGGGAGACGGCCCCCGATATGGTGAGCGCCGAGAGTGGCGCCCGGGCGGTTCTTCCGGCTCTCGTGACCGCGGCGACAGGCCGTCCTACAACCGTGACGACCGTGGTTCCGGTCGTCCTCCTTTCAACCGAGACGACCGGCCGGGCGGTGGGCAGAGGTCTTCGGGACCGCGTGGTGACAACCAGCGTTCCTATGGTGATCGCGACCAGCCCCGAGGCGGTTCCTACGGAGCCCGTGACCGCGGGGACAGGCCGTCGTTCAACCGTGATGATCGTGGTGAGCGTAGGCCGTTCAACCGCGATGATCGTTCGGGTGGGGAGCGTCGTTCGTACGGTGACCGCGATCAGTCGCGTGGTCAGTATGGTTCGCGTCCCGATCGTGGTGAGCGCAGGCCGTTCGACCGAGATGATCGTCCGGGTGGTGGTTACCGGGGAGATCGTCCGTCCTTCAACCGTGATGATCGTGGTGAGCGCAGGCCCTTCAACCGTGACGACCGTTCGGGTGGGGAGCGTCCGTCGTTCAACCGCGATGATCGTGGTGAGCGTAGGCCGTTCAACCGTGATGACCGTTCGGGTGGGGAGCGTCGTTCGTACGGTGACCGTGACCAGGCTCGTAGCCGTTACGGTTCGCGTCCCGACAGCGGCGAGCGCAGGCCGTTCAACCGCGATGATCGTTCGGGTGGGGAGCGTCCGTCGTTCAACCGCGATGATCGTGGTGAGCGTAGGCCGTTCAACCGCGATGACCGTTCGGGTGGGGAGCGTCGTTCGTACGGTGACCGCGATCAGTCGCGTGGTCAGTATGGTTCGCGTCCCGATCGTGGTGAGCGTAGGCCGTTCGACCGAGATGATCGTCCGGGTGGTGGTTACCGGGGAGATCGTCCGTCCTTCAACCGTGATGATCGTGGTGAGCGTAGGCCGTTCAACCGTGACGACCGTTCGGGTGGGGAGCGTCCGTCGTTCAACCGCGATGATCGTCCGGGTGGGGAGCGTCGTTCGTACGGTGACCGTGACCAGGCTCGTAGCCGTTACGGTTCGCGTCCCGACAGCGGCGAGCGCAGGCCGTTCAACCGCGATGACCGTGGTGAGCGCAGGCCGTTCAACCGCGATGACCGTGGTGAGCGCAGGCCGTTCAACCGTGACGACCGTCCCGCTGGCGGCTACCGGGGAGACCGCGATGGTGAGGGGTCACGCACCCGTTATGGCCGGGATGACCGGCCCGGTGGCCGTGACGAGGCTCCCAGCCGCCAGCGTGAGGAACTGCCCGAGCTTGCCCCGGACATCACCGCGGAGGAGCTCGACAAGGAGATTCGTGAGGAGCTCCGTTCCCTCCCGCTCGACCTCGCGGAGCTGATCTCTCGCCACCTCGTGGCAGCCGAGAGGGCTCTGGGCGAGGACGACGCGGAGCGGGCGTACGAGCACACCAAGGTCGCCCGCCGCTTCGCGGCCAGGATCGGAGTGATCCGCGAGGCGGTCGGTATCGCGGCCTACCATGCCGGCCACTTCTCCGAAGCACTCAGTGACCTGCGTGCGGCCCGCCGGATGACGGGTTCTGACTCGTTCCTGCCGATCATGGCGGACTGCGAGCGTGGCCTCGGCCGCCCCGAGCGCGCCCTCGACCTGGTCCGCTCCAAGGAGGCCGAGCGGCTCGACCGCGCCGGCAAGATCGAGCTCGCCATCGTGGAATCCGGCGCCCGGCGTGATCTCGGCCAGAACGATGCCGCGGTCATCACCCTCCAGCGCCTTCCCGAGTTGCGCGACACGCGTCCTCAGCCCTGGTCGGCCCGTCTCGCCTTCGCCTACGCCGACGCGTTGTTCGAGGCGGGTCACGAGGGGCCCGCCACCGAGTGGTTCGGCCGGGCGATGGCTTTCGACGAGGAGGGCGAGACCGATGCGGCCGAGCGTTACGCGGAGCTGACCGGGGCCGTCATCGAGGATCTCGAAGAGGACGACGAGTTCCAGGACGAGGAAGCCGTCGACGACGACCGCTTCCTGGACGACGCCGATGACGACGCCGATGACGAGATCGACGCCGACGACGTCATCGACGAGGTCGACATCGACGACGTGGCGACTCTGGACGCGGACATCGAGGACGAAGACGATCTCTACGAGGAGGCGTTCGGCACGGGAAAGCCCGTGATCGGTGACGCCCTGGACAACGGCGCTCCCGACGCGAACGGAACGGCGGGTATCGAGCGGAAGGTCCAGGAGAAGGAGGGAAAGGCCGACCTGGCTGTCGAGCCGGCCTTCATCGAACCTGACTTCGGCGACATTCTCCGCGATGCCCCCGATATCCACGACGATCGGGACGAGGCCGACGAGCAGGGCCAGAATCGCCGAAGCAAGCCCGAGGAGAAGTAGCTCCCCGGGGGACTTCGCCGTATTTCGGGTGAACGGGCGAACGGCCCGTTCACCCGAAATGGCGATTCCAGTGCGGTCCTGGGCCCGGGGGACGCGTCCTTACGACTCTGTCCGGTCCAGCCAGTGCAGGATTCCAGCCACGTTGGACGGGGCGCCGCTCAGCAGTTCGAACTGCTCGGCGGTGGCCTCGTCCGCCTTCAGCGCCGCATAGCGGTCACGGGTCCGCTCCCTGACCATGGCCACCGCGTGGTCCAGGTCCATGGCCTGCGCGCGGGCCTGACGGGTCAGGTCGACCCAGACGCGCAACTCCTCGGCGGAGCGTCCTAGAATCTCTTCCACGTCCGTGACCGGCCCGTAGTGGCTGAAGAGCAGTCGTTGTGGGCCCAGTGCCTTGAACAGGGCGATCGAGTCCAGCGCGGTCCGCAGGTCGAAGTCCGGCGGGGGGGTGGCGGGGCGCAGATCACCTGTCTCCGGAAGGTAGACCCCGGCCGCGTCGCCGACGTAGAGGTCACCGGTGCCGGAGTCGATGAGCCCCACGTGATGTTTGGCGTGTCCCGGGGAGTAGTGGCTGCTCAGCGTGCGTCCGTTGCCGAGGTCGACACTGCCCGTGTCGCCTAGCGCGCGAATTCGTGAGGCTTCGGTGGGGGAGAGCTCGCCGAACAGGGTGTCCAGCTTGTCGCCCCAGACCATTCGCGCGCTGGCCATCAGCCTGGACGGGTCGGCGAGATGCCGGGCGCCTTTCTCGTGAACCACGATCTCCGCGTCCGGGTAGAAACCGGCGATGTCCCCGACTCCGCCCGCGTGGTCCAGGTGGATGTGCGTGACAACGACCGTGGCGAGATCCGCCGGGCCGACGCCCAGCGAGGTCAGGGCGTCGCGTACCACGGGAGCCGAGGTGGAGGTACCCGTCTCCACCAGGCAGGGCCGATCTCCGAGAATCAGGTATCCGGCCGTGATACTGGAGTATCCGGCCATCCTCGTGTCGATCTCATAGACGTCGCCGCCGAGGGCGGTGATGTTGTCCACAGGTCACCTCATAACTGGAACCGGCGTCCCCAGAACGGTATTCGGCCATTCCGGTGCAGCTCACATCGTAGAGAGTCGTCCTCGGTCGCTCGCTTCCGTACGCGAAGAAAGATGTCGCGGGCAAGCGACCCGGTGCCGCTTGTGCGGGCCGCTGAGCTGTCGTCTCCGGGGTGACCGTGTGATCTCGGTCACTGTTCGGACCTCCGGGAGCCAGAGACCTCGGAGTCGCTCAAAGCCCCGGCCTCCTGGGGGGCCGGGCCGCTCGTGGGCGGGTTCTGGGCCGAAGTGCTGAGCAGACGCAGGACCAGGCCGGTGCGGGGCTTGGGGCCGAAGGAGGTGGACTTGCGGGGCACCCGTTCTCCCCGGGCCGCGATCGCGAGCACGTCCTCGACCGCCAGCGGGCGCAGCAGCACCGCCGTCCCGCCGGAGGCCCGCGCGAGCTGTGTGGCGGCCTCCGGATCGTGGTGGACGACGCGCACCGAACGCTCGTCGTCCCGCATCCCCCACACCTTCGGCAGGAGGAACTCCGCGAGGATGGAGGTGTTCAGCGCCCGCCATCCGGCCGAGCGGTCGGTCGGCATGGCGTGCGCGAGCCGGTCGGGGTCGGGGTCGGTGAGCAGGTAGGTGGGGCCCCCGCCGGACAACAGGTAGGCCGGTCCGGTGCTCTCCTCCAGCGCGGCCAGCCCCTCGGCCAGGCCCGCGTGCTCCCGTACCTGCCAGGAGTCCCTGGCCTTGGCCAGCGCCTCCCCGAGCGGCAGTTCGGGAATGACCCGATGGATGGCCTTCAGATGCGGGGGGTAGGCGCCGGAGTCCACCAGGAGTGCGAGACCGAAATCCCAGGGCCCGGGCTCTGCGGGCCTTGAGGCGTGGTGTTCCCGCTGGAGTTCGAGGTAGGTGGCGTAGCGGTGGTGCCCGTCGGCGATCAGGGCCTGGCGAGGGCGGAGATCGGCGTTGATGGAGGCGAGCTCACCGGTGTCGGTGACGGCCCACAGCCGGTGTCTGACCCCGTCGCCGGTCACCGCCTCCGCCAGCGGAGGCCGGGATGTGGCGGTCCGGTCGACGAGGCGGGTGGCGGCGCCGCCCGCGCCGTCGTAGAGCAGGAAGATCGGCTCCAGGTTGGCCTCCGTGGTGCGCATCAGCGCCAGCCGGTTGGCGACCGGTCCGGGCATCACGTTCTCGTGCGGCAGGACGATGTGCTGGTCCGGCCCCGCCAGGCCCACGTCGCCGATGAGTCCGCGCTGCAGGATCCCGGGCCCGGACTGCTCGTAGACGTAGATCGCGGGTGTCTCGTCGGCGGCCAGCACTCCGGAGGAGAGCCACTCCTGAAGCCTCTCCCGCGCCTCGGCGTACCTGGGCTGGTCGATGCCGGGAAGGATCAAACGCACCACGTTGTTGGGGTGGGTGTCGAGCAACTCCCGTACGCCCGCCTCGTCGATGAGATCGTAAGGCGGTGAGGTGACCCCGGCCAGATCGTCGACCGTGAACCGTACGCCGCGGAACGGGCGTAGCACCAGCCCGCCGGGCACCGGCAGTTCAGGATTCGCCATAGAGGGCATGCTGCCATAAAGGCCTGAAACGGCCGGGCGCCGTCTCGAGGCTGCGGTGGTGCCCGGTCCCGTCAGGGAGTCGGCCAGATCTGTCGTCTGTCGATGAAGGAGGCCTCACACAATGGTCCAAGGACGTAGCGGTCCGTCTGATTCCCCCAACCCCGAGACGGGCGCTCCGGTCGGGGACGTCTACGAATGGTTTCAACGAGGGATGAGGTTGCTGGCCGAGGGGAGCCCGGCGGCGGCTGCCGCGCTGCTGGAGCGGGCGGCCTACGCGGAGCCGGAGTCCCGGAGCATCCGTGAGGCTCTCGCCCGGGCGCAGTTCAACTCCCGGCAGTACGCCGACGCGGTCGACAGCTTTCGCTGGATCATCGATGCGAATCCAGCCGAGGACTACGCGTATTTCGGTCTCGGGCTCGCCCTGTGGCGGACCGGGGACATGGAGGGAGCCCAGGAGCCGCTGGCCATCGCCGTCGCGATGCGGCCCGACCAGCGGCACTACGTCTCCGCTTTGAAAAGTGTGCGCGCCACGTTACGGGCCCGCCGGATGTGATCCGTATGTGATCTGTGCGAGCAATGGAACGTGGGTGATGAAATAGGTCAGTGGACACGAATGCGCTGATCGACCTGTACGACACCCTCCTCCTTGATCTCGATGGGGTGGTGTATCTCGGGCGCGACGCCGTACCCGGGGCGCCCGAGGCGCTACGCCGGGCGGCGGAGCGTGGCGTGCGCCTCGCCTATGTCACCAACAACGCCTCACGCACCCCAGGCGCCATCGCCCAGCACCTGAGCGCGCTGGGTGCTCCGGCGACCCCCGACGACGTCGTCACCTCCGCCCAGGCCGCCGCACGGCTCGTGGCCGAGCGGGTCGAACCGGGTGCCGCGGTGCTGGTGGTCGGCGGGATGGGACTGCGCACCGCGTTGCGCGCCCATGGTCTGCGTCCGGTCAGCACCGCGCTGGACAGCCCGGTCGCGGTCGTCCAGGGCATAGCCCCCGACCTCTCCTACGGCCTGCTGGCCGAGGGGACACTCGCGGTGCGGGAGGGGGCGCTCTTCGTGGCCGCGAACGCCGACTCGACCATGCCGACCGGTAGAGGCGAGTTTCCCGGCAACGGCGCGATGGTCAGGGTCATCGCCACGGCGACCGGGGTGGAGCCGATCGTCGCGGGCAAGCCGGAGCCGCCCCTGCACCGGGAGTCGATGCTCCGTACCGGATCGCGGCGGCCCCTGGTGGTCGGCGACCGGCTCGACACCGACATCGAGGGGGCGACCAACGCCGGAGTCGACAGCCTGCTGGTTCTGACGGGGGTGGCGAGCGCGCTCGACGTGCTGACCGCCGCCCCCCGGCACCGGCCGACCTATGTCGCCGGCGATCTGTCCGCACTGCACCGGCCCTATCCCGAGGTACGGCGGGCCGGGGACGGGTGGACCTGCGACGGGTGGACGGCCCGCTGGGAGGGGGGTGCCCTCACCCTTGAGGGTGGAGGTGAGCCGCTCGACGGCCTCCGCGCCGCCTCAGCCGCGACCTGGGAGGCCGCGGGGGAGGGCCGGGCGGACGAGGACGCGGTGAAGGCGGCACTCGACTCCGCGCTCTCGCCCGCCGGCTGAGAGGGCCACCTTCGTCCAGGCGGCCTCTCCCCTCAGGTGATCCCGCCCTCGGGCGGGATCCTCAGAGAAGCTTGCGCAGGCGGAGAAGGTCTCCGAAGCTGGCGTCGACCCTGACCCGGCCGCCGAACACGGCCCGTCCCATATCGAGTTCCCCGTTGACCAGGGCGACGAGATCATCGCTGCCGATGGTCAGCTTCACCTCGGCCTCCCTGCCGTCGTCCGAGGGCTGATCCTCGAAGGGGCCGAGGCCGCCGTGGTGGATGCGACCGTAAAAGGTCACGCCGAGATCCTTGATGTGGCAGCTGATACTGCGCTCGACCACGTGCTTGGCGCGGCTTGCCTGGTCAACCTCGTCGAACTGCTCGGCGAGTTTGCGCAGTGCCGCCCGGCACTCGTCGACGGTCGCCATCGCGTGGCGCTCCCTTCTCTTCCGGACCGGCCTGAATCCCTTTCAGGTACGGACGGTAGCGTTCCACATGGGTACGGCATGCAATCCGGCGCGGGGTGTGCCGGGAAAGAGGCGTACACCGCGGCGTACGAAACCCCGAGGAGGGTGCGCTTGGGCGGCCGCCGACCTTAACGAGATGACAACGCGCGAGACCCCCGCGATAGTTCGCGCTTTACCCAGCTTTGAAGAATCCGCTCTCCTGGCCCACGCCGGGGCGGAGGGAGGCGGGAGGCGACGGAACCGGGGAGGCCCGCCGGGGCGACGGGGGACGCGGGTTCCGATACGGTCGGGGAATTCACGGGCACGGGGCCGGTGAGCGTCGCGTCCGTGCGGCGGCAAGGGGTGCCGAGACGGCCACGACGGCCGAGACGACCAGGAGAGGATCCGGAGGGGGCGTATGACGGACCTGCTTGAGGAGACGGGCGACGAGCGGGCGGACGCCGCGCTGGGCGGGCTCGCCCGGCTCGGCGCCCTGCCCGTCTCCGCGCACGCGGACGTCTTCGAGGAGGTGCTCACCGGACTGGAGCAGGCGCTCGCCTCGGTGAACGACGTCCCGGACCGGCACCCGTGAGCCGGCGGGCACGCCTCGACAGCGAACTCGTCCGCAGGAGGCTGGCGCGGTCCAGGGAACAGGCGGCCCAGCTCATCGAGGCCGGCAGGGTCAGCGTCGGCGGCCGGGTGGCGGCCAAGGCGGCGACCCAGGTCGACACCGCCTCGGCCATCGTGGTGGTGGAGGCGGCCGAGGGCCCGGACTACGTCTCGCGAGGGGCGCACAAGCTCCTCGGCGCGCTGGAGGCATTCGGTCCCCTCGGCCTCACGGTCGCCGGGCGCCGCTGCCTGGACGCCGGTGCCTCCACCGGAGGCTTCACGGACGTGCTGCTGCGCGGCGGTGCGGCCCACGTGCTGGCCGTCGACGTCGGCTACGGCCAGCTCGCGTGGTCACTGCGGACCGACGACAGGGTCACGGTCATGGAGCGGGTCAACGTCAGGGACCTGACGCCGGACATGGTCGGCGAGGCGCCCACCCTGGTCGTCGGAGACCTCTCCTTCATCTCGCTGCGCCTGGTGCTGCCCGCCCTGGTGCGCTGCGCCGCCGAGCGGGCCGATTTCGCGATGCTGGTCAAGCCCCAGTTCGAGGTTGGCCGCGAGCGGGTCGGCGCGGGCGGCGTCGTCCGCGACCCCGCGCTCCGCGCGGAGGCCGTGCAGGACGTGGCCGAAGCCGCGCGGGCGCTCGGCCTGACCGTGCGAGGGGTCACCGCCAGCCCGCTGCCCGGCCCGTCGGGCAACGTCGAGTACGTCATCTGGCTGGGTAAGGGGGAGGGGGCTCCGCCGGTCGCCGACCTCGGCGCCGAGATCGAGCGAGCGGTGGCGGAGGGGCCCCGGTAGCGGGCGACCCGGGAGAGCGCGACCTGACATCCTGCCCGGAGCCGAAACTCGGGGCACCCACACTGGAAGAGCTGAGTTGGACTTCCTCCCCAGAGCCAGAGCTCGGGGTCTCCACGCTCGAGGAGATGAGATGACTGCCAAGCGCGTCGTGCTGGTCACCGCGCACACCGGCCGGCCGGCGGCCGTCGACAGCGCCCGGATGGTGATCCAGCGGTTCCTGGACGCCGGGTTGACCGTGCGCGTCCTCAGCGCCGAGGCCGACGAGATCGCCTGCGCCGGGGCCGACGTGGTGCCCGCCGGTTCGGCGGCGGTCGACGACGCCGAGATGATGATCGTGCTCGGCGGCGACGGGAGCCTCCTGCGGGCGGCCGAGTTCGCCCGCCCGGCCGGCGTGCCGCTGCTGGGGGTGAACCTCGGACACGTGGGCTTCCTGGCGGAGGCCGAGGTGGAGAACCTGGCGGTCGCGGTCGACAGCGTGGTGGAAGGTCGCTACGACGTCGAGGAGCGGATGACCATCGAGGTCACCGCCCGCCTCAACGGCAAGTTGCTGGCCGACAGCTGGGCGCTGAACGAGGCCACCGTCGAGAAGAGCGAGAGAATGCTCGAGGTGGTCGCCGAGATCGACGGGCGCCCGTTGTCGCGCTGGGGGTGTGACGGGGTGATCTGCGCCACGCCGACCGGTTCCACCGCGTACGCCTTTTCCGCGGGAGGGCCGGTCGTCTGGCCCGAGGTGGAGGCGCTGCTGCTGGTGCCGATCAGCGCCCATGCGTTGTTCTCCCGGCCCCTGGTGGTCTCGCCCCGCTCCAGGCTCGCGCTGGAGGTCCAGACGGAGACCGCGGGAGCGGTGCTGTGGTGCGACGGGCGCCGCAGGTTCGACCTGCCCGCCGGGGCGAGGGTGGAACTGCGGCGGGCCGAGCTACCGGTACGACTGGCTCGGCTGCACGGTCTGGAGGACACGGGCGCGCCGTTCACCGACAGGTTGGTCGCCAAGTTCGATCTCCCTGTACAGGGGTGGCGCGGACGGGTGAGGCCCTAGTACGGCAGGGCGGGTGACGTCTCAAGCGCGTAGGATCGTGCCCGCGCACCGCACTGATGTTCGGTGAATTCGATGTGACGGGAGGGACCAGTGCGACCTAGGGTCGAGGAGGTCCGCATCCAGGGGCTCGGCGTGATCGACGAGGCCGTCCTGCTGCTATCGCCGGGATTCACCGTGGTCACGGGCGAGACGGGTGCGGGCAAGACCATGGTGGTGACCGGTCTGGGGCTGCTGTTCGGCGGCCGGGCCGATCCCGCCCGGGTCCGTCCCGGCTCCGAGCGGGCCACCATCGAGGGCACACTGATCGTCGACCCGGCGGGACGGGTCGCGCAGCAGGTGCAGGACGTGGGCGGCGAGGTCGAGGACGGCGAGTTGATCATCTCTCGGACCGTCTCCGTCGAGGGGCGCAGCCGTGCCTGGCTGGGGGGGCGCACCGTCCCCGTCGGCACGCTCACCTACCTGGCCGAGGACCTGGTGGCCGTGCACGGCCAGATGGACCAGCAGCGGCTGCTGCAGCCCGGCCGCCAGCGCGCCGCTCTCGACCGCTACGCGGGCGAGGAACTGGTCAAGCCGTTGCGCGCCTACGAGCAGGCGTACAAGCGGCACAGGAAGATCGCGGAGCAGCTGGCCGAGCTGACCACCAGAGCCAGGGAGCGCGCCCAGGAGGCCGACCAGCTCAGGTTCGGGCTCGGTGAGATCGAGAGGGCCGACCCCAAGGCCGGCGAGGAGACCGAGCTGCGCGAGGAGGAGGAACGGCTCTCCCACGCGGACTCCCTCCGGAGTGCCGCCGAGACGGCGCACCGGGCGCTGCTCGGTGACCCGATGTCCGGTGAGCAGGCCATGCCGGACGCCATCGCGCTGGTCGGCGAGGCCCGCACGGCGGTCGAGGCGGTGCGCGACTTCGACCCGGCGCTCGCCGGGATCGCCGAAAGGCTCGCCGAGGCGGGCTACCTGATCTCCGACGTCGCCACCGAGCTGGCCGCGTACGCCGAGTCGATCGACGCGGATCCGGGTCGGCTCGCGGCGGTGCAGGAGCGGCGGGCCGCGCTCATCCATGTCATCCGCAGGTACGGCCAGGACACCGCAGAGGTGCTCGCCTGGGCCGCTCGGGCCGCCGCACGCGTCGCGGAGCTCGACGGTGACGACGACCGCATCGGTGAGCTCACCCGCGAGCACGAGGAGCTCACCGGGCGCCTCACCGAGCTGGCCGCCCCGCGGGCCCCCGGCAGCGCGGGGGCC
>NZ_JBEOZN010000207.1:0-11427 GCF_040298085.1 Streptosporangium sp. NPDC001681
TATATATACACTCTCAACACAACCCTCTTCCCCAACCCCCCCCTCTCCCTATCGGGTTTTGGTGCCCCTAAATGACCCACCGGGGCCTCGCGGGGCGGAACGGGGCACCGAGAGGCCCCTGAGGACCGCTGGGGGGCGTCCGAAGGCCCCGAACGTGAGACGGCCGGTGGGAGAGATCCCACCGGCCGTCTCTTCTGTGTGGCGCGGGTCAGTTGCCCCAGTCCTGGTTGGGCACGACCGCCTCGGCGATGCGGAAGCTGCCGCCCGGCAGCGGCTTCTTGCCCTCCCCGTCACCCCTCGCCTTCACGACGTTCTTGCCGAACCCCTCCACGAGCGGGCGGCCCACGTCGCGCTTGAGCCACAGGCGCAGCAGGTGCCGGCGGCGCTCCGGCTCGGGCCAGTCGACGTAGCTGGTCCGCGAGTGCAGGGCGGCGTAGTTCAGCAGCCACTGGACGTCACCCGGCTGGAAGTCCATGTCGATCGGGAGCCCCTGCTCCTGGGTGATCTCGTCGTAGAGGTGCAGCAGCTCGATCTGCGCCTCGGTGAGCTGCGGCACGCCGGGGTACTTCTGGGCGGAGAAGATCATCGTGCTGCCCGCGTAGGTGCTGAAGACCCCGTCGACGTAGCTGCAGATCGGGGAGACGTAGGTGTCCGAGAGGGCGTCGGGGTCCTGGCCCCGCCAGTCCCAGTGCCAGGGCTCGAACAGCAGGGGAGCGAGGTCGGGGCGGCGGCGCAGGATCTCGTTGTAGATCGTCGTGCCGCTCACCAGGCTGCTGGAGCCGCCCTCCTTGGACGCGCGCAGGCACAGCAGCGCCACCACGTCGGAGCTGTCGGAGTGGAAGGGCAGCCGGTCGCGCACCCGCGACGGCAGCGCTCCGGGGTCGTCGAGCGTCTTGTTGGAGGTCGCGATGACGTGGTCGAGCACGTTGCCGAGCTGGTTCTGCTCCATCGGCGTGCCGAGGTGCAGGCCCATCAGGAAGAAGATCGCGCCGGCCAGCGTGTCGCCGTACTCGGCGGTGCGCAGGCCGCGGACCAGGATGAAGCCGCGCCCGGCGTCCATCTGCCGCGCGCACTCCTCGATCATGCCGCGCGCGGCGACGAGCGGGTAGCTCTCCGCGGTCACGTCGCGCAGGTCGGGGTCGTCCTCGACGAACCGGCGGCCGAGGGTTTCCAGCTCCTCACGCTCGGCGTCGTTGAGAAGGTAGATCCACTCGGTCGATCCGGCCAGCTCGTCACCGCGCCAGGCGGAGGGGCCGGTAATGGGGGATGAGGAAAGGTCTGTGGTCATGATGCGCTCCGAGTGCTCGGGGTCGTCTCAGAAAGTGCTCGCCGGGGCGGGACACGTGATCCGGGCGGGAACGCGACGGGAGAGGCCGCACGAACCGGTCGTGCGGCGGAGCCCGCCGCGAC
Source organism: Streptosporangium sp. NPDC001681 (assembly GCF_040298085.1). Lineage (NCBI taxonomy): Bacteria > Bacillati > Actinomycetota > Actinomycetes > Streptosporangiales > Streptosporangiaceae > Streptosporangium > Streptosporangium sp. NPDC001681. The sequence goes on from NZ_JBEOZN010000207.1 coordinate 1,411, forward strand.
GCCAGGGTCAGAAGGGAGTCTGCGGATCCCCGGCGGCGGTACCTGGGCGCAGGCCCTTGCGCGGTGGGTGGATCCGCATCGGATCCCTGAAGCAGGGCAGGCTGGACCCGGAGCCTGGTACGGCTACCTGGGTCATGGTTCTCTCCTGCGGCTGGTGGTTCTTCCGCCACGCTAGACCGCTCCCAAAGGTTCCGTCAATAGAGATGTCGTCTCGCCCTCCGTTACGCCTGTGCGCCTCTGCGGTCCTCCGGGCGGGGACGGCCTCAGCGGGCCTCTCCGGCGCGGCGCTCCCGCTTTCCCCGTGCGATCTCGGTGCCCAGGGCGTCGAGGCGCTGGGTCCAGAAGTGCCGGTAGCGGTCGAGCCACCTGTCCACCTCCCGTAGCGGGGCGGGGTCGACGGCGTACAGGCGCCGTGTTCCCTGGGCGCGCACGGTCGCGAACCCGTTGTCCCGCAGCACGCGCAGGTGCTGCGAGACGCCGGGCTGGGAGATCCCGAACTCCTCCTGCACCACGGCGCTGATTTCGCCGGCCGCCCGCTCGCCATCGGCGAGCAACTCCAGGATCCGGCGCCGGACGGGGTCACCGAGAACGTCGAGTGCGTGCATGGCCTCACTATCCCAGTGTCGGCTCATATGCGGGAATTCCGCGGCCGACCGAACCGTTCGGCCGCCCCAATGTGCCTCCCACCTGGACGTATGCGCCTCGGGATGGTGCCATGGGAGGAGAGGGATGCCCGGAGAGCCGGCACCTGTGATCCAGGAGGCCACAGTGAAGGCAACCATAGGTGACAAGCTGATCGTGGAGGGGACCCACAGCGGCGACCCTCGCAAGATCGGGTTCATCGTCGAACTCCATCACCAGGACGGAAGCCCGCCCTACGTGGTCCGCTGGGAGGACGACCAGCACGAGAGCCTCGTTTTTCCTGGGCCTGACGCCCATGTGGTGTCGAAGACACCGGAGTAGAAGGCGTTTCACGCCCGTTTGGTGAGGATTGCCCATGGCGGGGCGGCCGGGACCGCCCCGCCCCGGACACCGGTGATCCCATCGCGTCGCGCGGGCTACGATCGCTGATGTGCAGCAGCGTGAATTGGGTAGAACCGGCAGGCAGATCGGCGTCGTCGGGCTCGGCGCGTGGCAGTTGGGGGCCGACTGGGGTGAGGTCGGCGAGGACGAGGCGCTGGCCACCCTCAACGCGGCCGTGGACGCCGGGGTCACCTTCGTCGACACCGCCGACGTGTACGGCGACGGACGGAGCGAGCAGATCGTCTCGCAGTTGATCAAGGACAGGCCCGGGCTGACCGTGGCCACCAAGATGGGTCGCCGTGTCGCCCAGGAGCCGTCCGCCTACACCCTGGACAACTTCCGGGCCTGGACCGACCGCTCCCGGGCCAATCTCGGCGTCGACACCCTCGACCTGGTGCAGTTGCACTGTCCGCCCACCCCGGTCTACTCCTCGGACGAGGTCTTCGACGCCCTCGACACCATCGTGGGGGAGGGCCGTGTGGCCGCCTACGGGGTGAGCGTGGAGACCTGCGAGGAGGCGCTGACCGCGATCGCCCGGCCGAATGTGGCCACCGTTCAGATCATCCTCAACGCCTTCCGGCTCAAGCCGCTGGAGAAGGTGCTCCCGGCGGCGGCCGCCGCCGGGGTCGGCATCATCGCCCGCGTCCCGCTGGCCAGCGGCCTGCTGTCCGGCAAGTACGACGAGTCCACGGTCTTCGCCGCCGACGACCACCGCACCTTCAACCGGCACGGCGAGTCCTTCGACGTCGGCGAGACCTTCTCCGGGGTCGACTACGCCACCGGCCTGGAGGCGGTGCGCCGCCTGGCCCCGCTGGTGCCGCCCCAGATCACCATGGCGCAGTTCGCGCTGCGCTGGATCATCGACCAGCCCGGCGTCTCCGTGGTCATCCCCGGTGCGCGCAACCCGGCCCAGGCCCGTGCCAACGCGGCCGCCGCCGCGTTCGACGCGCTGCCCGAGGCCACTCTCCAGGGTGTGCGGGAGATCTACGACGAGCTGATCCGCCCCCAGGTCCACCAGCGCTGGTGAACCGCCGCGGGTGACGACGCCGGTCATGATCTCCTGGATCCGGCGCGCCATGGCGGTCCACCGGTGCCGGTGAACCGCCGCGGCCGACGAGGGCCGGGTCCCGCACGGGTGCGGGACCCGGCCCTCGTCGGCAGGTTTTTATGGATCTGTAAACCGGCCGGTTATGCATGGCCGTATCGGGACTGCCGGATGATATCGGGTTAGCCGGAAAAGCGGAATTCGGGAGGGAGCGGCCGGGATTTTTGGCCGCCGGATGAATTCCCTTTCTCTGGGCGGGGAGTTCGCCGGTGGTCCGTTAGGCAAAATAGAGGAAGTCCTTTTATCTGCCCATTCATCGTGTGACATGCCTTAGCGGGACGGGCGCCGTGCCAGGCTACGCGCGGGTGCGGGCGCGGCGTAGCCGCTCCCCGGCCGCGGTGCGCTGGGGCGCCGACTCCTCCCGCTGCAGCCGCTCCCGTGCGTACAGGCGCAGCCAGTCGGCGATCAGATAGACCGGGGAGGGGCTGGGCTCCGCGGTGACCACGTTGGCCTCGGCGAGCCTGTCGGCGACGTCGGCGGCCAGCCGCACGTCCGAGTCGAGCAGCGCGGCCAGATCGTCGGCGGTGAACTCGCCGCTCGGCAGCGCGCCCAGGCGCCGCAGCGAGGTCCACAGTTCGGGGCCGAGATCGCGCTCGTAGGTGGCCGCGCAGGTGCGCAGTGACAGGTCGTCCACCGACAGCTCGTCCAGCAGCGAGTGCTCGTCGGCGAGGCGGTCGGCGAACAGGGAGAGCCTGACGTGACGGTGGGCGGCCAGTCGCGCCCCGGCGATGCGGACGGCGAGCGGAAGGTTGGCGCAGGTGCCGACCACGCGCAGGGCGGCCGCGGGGTCGGCGTCGACGCGCTCGGCACCGGCGGTCCGCCGTAGCAACTCGACGCCCTCCGCGGGGGTGAAGGTCTCCAGCGCCACGTGGTGCGCCGACTCCAGGGCGCTCAGCCGCCTCCTGCTCGTGATCAGCACTCCGTTGTCCCCGGTACCGGGGAGCAGGGGCCGTATCTGCGCCGCGGTGGACGCCTCGTCGAAGATCAGCAGGATGCTGCGCTCGGCCAGCCAGGCCCGGCAGGCGGCGACCCGCTCGCCGGCCCGGCGCGGAGGGTCGCCCTCGAAGCCGCAGGTGCGCAGGATCTCGGCCAGCACATCGGGAATCGAACGCTCCCGGCCGCCCGCCGTGCGCAGCCGTACGAAGAGCTGCCCGTCGTGGAAGCGCTCGCGCAGCAGGTGGGCGGAGTGCACGGCCAGCGCGGTCTTGCCCGCTCCCGCCGGGCCGGAGATCACCACCGGCGGGCTGTGCCGGCGGGTGCGGAAGACGTCGAGGATGTCCTGGACGCTCTCGCGGCGGCCGGTGAAGTCGGCCAGGTCGCGGGGGAGCTGGCTGAGGTGGGCGATCACCTCCTGGCCGTGGCCCGCGGTGGGGTGCGACCTGATCACGGCCGCGCCGCCGAGGTGTGGCGGGCCCCCGGCCGACGGGCCGTCCAGGGACGGGTCACCCGCGAGGATCGCCCGGTAGAGCCGTTCGAGGACCGGGCTGGGCTGGAGGCCGAGTTCCCGGGCCAGTGTCTGGCGCATGTCCTCGTACTGCGCCAGGGCCTCCGACTGCCGCCCGCAGCGGAACAGTGCGATCATCTGCGTGCTGCGCAGCCGTTCCCTGAGCGGGTGGCGCCGGACGTTCTCCTCCAGGGAGCCGATGATGTGCGTGTGGTGTCCGAGGCTGAGCTCCGCCTCGGCCCAGTCCTCGTACACCGACATGCGCTCGCTGCGCAGCCGGGAGAGCTCGTCACTGATCAGCGGCACGTGCGCCATGTCGGGCAGGGGGTCGCCCCGCCAGAGCCGCAGAGCCTCGTGGAGCGGGCCCACCGCCTTGGTGATCTCGCGGTCGCGCAGGTGCTGGCGGCCCCTGCGGGCCAGGGTCTCGTAGACGAGGATGTCGAGCTGCTGGGGACCGAGCCGTAGCTGGTAGCCGGGAGGACGGTAGGCCAGCCGGTCGCGGTCGGCCTCCCCGAGCACGTTCTTGCGCAGCGCGGACACGTAGACCTGGACGTTCTTCAGCGCGGTCCTGGGGGGCTCCTCGCTCCACGCCGCGGTGCTGAGCTGGTCCACCGGGACGATCCTGTTGGCGTGGCAGAGCAGCAGGGACAGGAGCACGCGCTGCTTGAAGGGCCCGAGCGGGACCAGGCTGCCGTCGCGGCGGGCCTCAAGAGGGCCGAGCACGGCGAAGGTGGTCTCTCCCGCCTCCGCCTTCTCGCGCACTACGGTTGCACCCACGGGGGATTCTCCATTGGCTGTCCAGGCGGCTGCGGAAATCTGACCGGGTTATGTGGAGGCGGGCTCACAGAATTGTCATGATATATGCGCCTATCTATTAGTAAACCGGTGATTTCTGCTGAAGTAGTCAGCTCTGATTGTCAACCAGGAGCTCGTGAAGTGAACCGAGCAGGCGCAGTCCGGCCCGCCGTCTTTCCTCGGTCCCGCCCGCGAGCGCGGAGACGATGGACAGCAGGTCGCCGAACTCGGCCCCGGTGCCCTCCAGCACCCGCAGGGCGTGGCGGTTGCGCTGCACGATCCGCAGCGCCGCCGACGCCTGCGCGGCGAAGAGCGTCAGCAGGGCCAGCTCGTCGATGGCCGCCCGCGCCTGTGGGTGAGGATCGAGCACCTCCAGCACGCCCAGCGCCTCGTCGTCGTGGACGAGCGGCACCGCCATGAGCCCACCCGGCACGTACGCGGTCGACTCGGCGATGTCGCGGGCGAACACCGTGCTCGTCGACAGGTCGTCGACGATCAGCGCGTCCCCGGCGCTCAGCACCCACCCCGCGATGCCCCGCGTGGCGGGGAAGCGCCGTCCGACGAGCACCTTCTCGCCCTCGCCGGAGACCGCCTCGAAGACGAGGTCCCCGTGCTCCTCGTTCACCAGGAAGATCGAGCTCGCCTTGGCCCCGAAGATCACGCGTGCGGTGTCGACGATCGACTGGAGCAGGAGGCGGTGTTCCGCCTCAGAGCCGGCGACCGCCGCCGAGACGGCCGCGATCATCTCACCGTTCACCATCATCGAGATTCCTCACATTCTGCGCGGTCAGGTACAGGACGGTCTTCACCTGGAAGGGCGTCAGCCCGGGGTGCTTGCTCAGGATCAGCGCGCAGTGGGCCGCGACGTGAGGGGTCGCGAAGCTGTTCCCGGTGCACCGGGTGCGCCCGCCGCCGGGCCAGGCCACCTCCACGTCGGATCCATGGGCGAAGAACTCCACGGGCGGGCGAGGGTTGTACAGGATCAGCCCGGGATCGGCCCCGGCGTGGCTTCCCACGGAGATCACCGAGGAGAACCGCCAGGGGAAGCTCTCCACCGGCAGGTTGTGCGCGGACGCCACGAGCACCGTACGGCGGAAGTAGGCGAGGTCACCGAGCTCGCGCAGCGGTTCGGCCAGGTGCCTCCTGTTGGTCGACAGGCTCAGGCTCACCACGTCGAAGCCCTGCTCGATGGCCCAGCGGAGCCCGGTGACGAAGGCGTCACCGGTTCCCGAGAAGCCCGCTCCCAGCACCTGGACGCTGTGCAGCTCGCACTCGGGCGCGATCGAGCGGATGATCCCGGCGCACGCCGTTCCGTGCCCGCAGGTGTCGGCGGCGTCGCTCTCCCGCACGACGGCTTTACCGTCCGGGCCCGTCACCACGGCATGGGTCGCCTGCACCGGGGCGAGCAGCGGGTGGTCGCGGTCGACCCCGCTGTCCACCACGCAGACCCGCACGCCGCGCCCGGTGGCGCCCTGCCACGCCCACTCCGGGGTGATGGCCGCGTTGCCCGCGGCGGACACGGTGATGTCGGCGAGGTCGTCCTCGGCGCCGAGCCGCCAGGTGAGCTCGGGACGGGCGGTCATCGCCGGCCCGCCAGCGCCAGCGCCCATCCCCTGCCGACCAGGTGCCCCTTGGCCGCGAACTCGGCCATCGCGCCGCGCGCCGCGGCCTCGCTCTCCCGGTGGGCGCCCAGGACGGCGAGGCCGCGGGCGTTGCCGAGCAGCACCGTGGCGCGGCAGGCGGGGGAGTCGGTGCCGCCGGCTTCGCGTACGGCCAGGTCCATGAGCTCCCGGCAGGGTTCCGTGGCGCCCCGGGCGGCGAGCACCTCGGCCTGGATCGCGTGCAGCTCGGCCGTGTTCATCGGGGCGGCCCGGGGCGAGCCCTCCAGGGCCGTGCCCGCCCACAGCTCGGCCCCGGCCAGGTCTCCCCGGCGCAGCAGCGTGCCGGCCAGGTCACGTGAGGCGGTGACCAGGAGCTGGCTGTCGCCGAGCGCCCCGGCCCTGGCGCATGCCTGGCGGAGCAGGTCCTCGGCGAGGTCCCAGCGTCCGGCCAGCGATTCGACGGCCGCGGAGAAGATCGGCATGAACGCGTCGGCGTAGGCGTGCCGCAGGTCGGCGAGGGAACGCCCGGCCGCCGCGAGGGTGGTCCTGGCCTCGTCGAACCTTCCCCGCGTGGCCAGCAGGACCGCCAGGGGACAGCCGACGACGGCGCGCACGATCCCCCGGTCCCTGCCGTGCGCGGTCAGCAGGTCACGGCACCTGGAGATGGCGACGGGCGCCGGTTCCGGGCCCAGCCAGAGGGAGGCCGCCAGGTTGCCCAGGATGGTGGCGCGCTCCAGCTCGGCGCCGGACCGCGTGGCGTACTCCAGGGCACGCTGCAACATCTCCCTGGTCTCGGCGAACCTGCCGCGCCCCTGCGCCTCCTGGGCGACCATGGTCCAGGCCCTGGCCAGTCCGAGGTCGTCGGCGGCGGCCTCGAAGACCGGTATGGCACGGCGCGCGACCTCGGAGGAGCCGGCCGGGTCGAAGTGGCTCAGGTAGAGCGAGGCGTGGGCGGCCACCACCGCGTCGGCGTCGCCGGTCGCGCGCTCCAGCACCTCGGTGAGCAGCAGCCGTCCCCGCTCGACGTCACCCAGGGTGATCTGGGTCTCCGCGACGCGCCCGCTGATCCGCGGCCAGCCGGGGTGGGCCGGCCCCAGCAGCGCGGCCCCCCTGCTGAGCAGGTTCTCCGCTCTGGACAGGTCGCTCCTGCGCAGCGCGAGGGTGCCGGCCTCCGACAGCCGGGCCGCCGCCCCGTCGCGCAGCCGCGCGGTGTGCTCGTCGGGAGGGCCGAGGTCGGCGCGGTGCCGGTATGCCTGCTCCAGGTGCGTGCCGACCGCCTCGTCCCCGCCCTCTCCGGCGGCCAGCCAGCCGGCGAACCGCTCGTGCAGCTCGGCCCGCCGCCGCTTGGCCATGCCACCGTAGACGACCTCCTGGATGAGGCCGCTGGTGAACCGGAACGTCGCCTCCGTACGATGCTCGATGAAGGACTTGCGCCGGAGCTCCTCCAGCGGAGCGCCGGGCTCGCCGGTCCCCGAGACGGCCCGCAGCTCCCCGGCGGTGAACTCCCTGCCGACCACCGCGGCGCACTCCAGCACCTCCCTGGCCGCGGGACCCAGCCTGTCGACGCGGGCCGCGATGAGAGCGTGCACGGTCAGCGGCAGGCCGTGCGGCTCCCCGCCGTCGCCGAGCATGGCCACCAGCTGCTCCAGATACAGGGGGTTGCCCTCGGAGCGGTCGGCGATCCGGTCGAGCAGGGCGTCGTCGTGCGGCGTCACCTCGGCCAGCCCGGAGGCCAGGAGCCGGGAGTCGGCCGGGCCGAGCCGGGGCAGCGCCAGCCGGGAGGCGACCTGCCAGCCAGGCATGCGGTCGAACAGGTCGGAGCGCGTCACGCAGAGCACCATCACCGCCGCCTCGCTCAGCTCCTCGGCCAGCCGGCCGAGCGTGTCGAAGACCGGGCCGCCCGCCCACTGCACGTCGTCCAGCACGATCAGCACGTACGTGGAGCGCCCGAGTCCGGCCAGGACGCTGCGCAGTGCCCAGGAGGTCTCCTGGTATGAGGGGTTGGGCGTGCCGTCCTTCAGCAGGCCGTCGCGGAGCACGGCGAGGGCCCGCGGGTCGGGCGTGCCCACGGTCACCAGCTCGCGCACCGCCTCCGCCACCCCGAGCAGCGTGCCGCCCGCGCCGTACGGGCGGCAGCGGCCGGAACCGACGAGGACGCCCCGCTGTTCCGCGCGCTCCGCCCACAGCCGTGCCAGCCGGGTCTTGCCCACCCCCGCCTCGCCGTGCAGGGTCACGATGCGGCAGTGGCGGTGGCTGATGATCCCGTCCAGGGTCCGGTCCAGCTCGCGCAGCGGTTCCTGCCTGTCGACGAACGGGATGTCGAACCGCCGGATCACGGCAGGGTCGTCGGAGCGCATCGAGACCAGCCGCCACGCGGTGACCGGATGCCGCTTGCCGCGCAGTGTCAGGGGGCCGGCCGTGGTGCCCACGGCGGAGGGGCCGACCAGGCGCCAGGTCTCGGGCCCGAGCAGGATCTCTCCGGGCTGGGCGAGCTGCTGGAGCCGGGCGGCGGCGTTCACCGTCTCGCCCGCGACGAGGGCCTGCTCACCGCGGGTGAGGCCGGAGGTGACGACCTCGCCGGTGTTGACACCGATGCGGACCCTGAGCCGGATCCCGAGATCGTGGTCGAGGTCGTCGTTGAGCCGTTCGAGCGCCGCCCGCATGTCCAGCGCGGCACGGGCGGCGCGCAGCGCGTCGTCCTCGTGCAGCTCCGGTACGCCGAAGACGGCCATGACGGCGTCGCCGATGAACTTCTCCACCGTGCCGCCGTGCCAGGCGAGCTGGTCGCGCATGAGCGCGAAGTAGCGGATCAGGACCGCGCGCAGGGACTCGGGGTCGAGGCGCTCGCTCAGCGCGGTGGACTCGGCCAGGTCGCAGAAGACCACTGTGACGATCTTGCGCACCTCCACCGGCGCCGGCGCGGCGAGGTGTGTGCCGCACGACGGGCAGAACCGGGGGTGTCCCGGCGTCTCGGCCAGGCAGGAAGGGCACCGCATGACAATCCCCGATCAGAACAGGAGTCCGCCGACGATGTGGGCCTCGACCTCGGGGGAGCCCTCTCGCAGCTGCCCGTGGATGGAGACCAGGAGCGCGACCTCGGCCTCGCTCAGCGAGCGGACGATCTCGCGCTGCTCGGGGCCGACGAGGGTGAGGTCGATTCCCGCCCGGGCCAGCTCGTCGAGGGGGTCAAAGGTCATGTTTCCTCCCGGGGTGGCCGAGTGAGACGAGGTCGCCGTAGGGCGGGCAGCCGTACCTCCCGGCGAAGCCCACCCCGCCGCCGGCCAGCTGCATGTCGAGGACCCGCCGCTCCAGGAAGGCGGCGGCGGGCGTGTGCGGGGGAGGGGTGACCTCCAGCTCCCGGCAGGTCTCGCAGTACCCCCGGCCCGGCGGGGCGCCGGCCAGCCGGAGCGGGCCGTACGTTCTCAGGGCGCGCAGCGTGCCGGAGGTCAGGCAGCGCTCCCTGACCGTGCTCCAGTCGTCGGCACCCGCGTGCCCCAGGCGCAGGTGGCCGGGGACGGGGCGGTGGTCGACGACGTCCTGGTTGCAGCACGCGGTGATCGTCCCGTCGAACCCGACGGTCGGCCAGGCGGCCATCGCGCACGGCAGCGCGGGCGCGACCCCGGAGCCCGTCACGGTTCCGGCGGTCCCGGCGGCCGGTGCGGGTACGGTGCCCCTGCCCGGTAGGGGGCGGAGCGCGGCACGGGCCCGGCCGACCGGCCGCACGCGCCCCACCAGCATCGGGATCCGGTCGTGGAACTCCCGCCGGATCTCCGCGGTGACGTCGCGCAGGTAGGGGTCGTCGGGCCCGCTCCCGGTGAGATGGAAGCTGAGGTCCTTGCCCCGCGCCAGCAGCGCCCGCATGACCGCGAAGACGCTCCTCCTGGGCACCTCCTCCTCGTGGAAGGCGTCCAGGCTGGCGGAGAAGTGGTCGGGGGGCGGGGGGCGCCCCCCCCCGCCGCCCCGCGGCGGAGACGGCGGGACGGTACCCGGAAAAAAAAAACACACAGCAAACCAAAAAAAAAAAGCAGGCGAGAGGTAGGGTGGGAATA
>NZ_JBEOZN010000208.1:0-11158 GCF_040298085.1 Streptosporangium sp. NPDC001681
GCCGCCAGCCGCCAGCCGCCAGCCGCCAGCCGCCAGCCGCCAGCCGCCAGCCGCCGGCCGCCGGCCGCCAGCCGCCAGCCGCCAGCCGCCGGCCGCCAGCCGCCAGCCGCCAGCCGCCGGCCGCCGGCCGCCGGCCGCCGGCCGCCGGCCGCCGGCGCCCGGCCCTTCGGCGCTTTCGGGCCTGCGTCGTTCTCGTTCCTCCGCCGGGGGATCAGGCATCCCCGGCGGAGGAGTGGTCGTCCGGCTCGCGAGGGCGGCACCGCGGAAGGGTAAACGGGGAATGAAGGAAAGCTACAAAATGTTCCACAGAAGTGGAGTTTATTGACGCAACCGTCAAGGTGAACGTAAGGTCCGGACAACACCTGATACCCCCACATAGATGCCCTGACCTCGGAGAACACCCCACGGAGCGTTCATGAAGCGACTAGTAGCGGTAGCGGCCTCCCTCTGCCTCGCGGCCGTCACCGCGGCCTGCGGCGGCGCGGGCGGCGCCGACAGCTCCGCCTCCGTGGGGAGCGCCGTCTTCACCACGATCGACGCGCTCAAGCCGGGCATCGACGCGAACGCGCCGATCAACCCGTACAACCCCAAGGGCAACGCCTTCCGCGGGTACAACGCCGAGTGGCTCGGGTGGACCAAGAACCACCTGACCGACCCGAACCAGTTCTACCCGGGCGTCGCGAAGAGCTGGCAGATCGCCCCGGACCAGTCCTCGATCACCATCGAACTCCAGCCGGACGGCAGGTGGTCCGACGGCAGGCCGATCACCGCCGAGGACGTGAAGTTCTCCATCGGCCTGGCCTACACCCAGGGCGGAACCGCCTACGCCCTCGACCCCTCCGCGGCCGGGGCGGCCTCCGACATCAAGATTCTGGACGACAGGACGATCAGGATCGCCCAGAAGACGAAGAACCCGAGCTCCACCTTCGTCCGCAGCGTCATGGAGACCGTCATCGTCCCCAAGCACGTCTGGGGCGGCGTGCTGCCCGCCGACTTCTGGCAGAAGCTGAAGGTCGCGCAGAGCGACACACCCGGGGCCGAGGTGGCACGGGCCGGGATCACCAGCCTCGCGGAGAAGGTCATGACCTTCTCCCCGCCCGAGGACGTCTCCGCCGGGCCGTTCGTCCTGAAACGCGTCAATCCGGGTGAGGCGCTGCTGGTCAAGAACAAGTACTTCCACAACGCGGCCAACGTCGCCGCCGACCAGGTGCGCATCCTCAACTACACCGGCAACGAGCAGGTCTGGAACTACCTGGTCTCCGGCAGGCTGGACAGCGCGCCGTTCACCGCGGTCCCGGCCGCTGTGATGAAGCGCATCACCCAGACCCCGGGCAACGCCGTGGTCAGGGGGTACTCGCCGGTCAGCGAGGCGCTGGCGTTCAACCAGTCCAGGAAGCCCTACGACAACGTGCACGTCCGCCGGGCGCTGGCCTACCTGATCGACCGCGAGCAGGTCACCAAGGTCGCCTCCCCGGAGGGCGGCATCGCCTCTGTCACCACCTCGGGCATGCACCAGGAGGCCGCGAAGGCATGGCTGGGCGACGGTGTCGCCGCCCTGGAGCCGTACCGGCACGATCCCGCCAGGGCCGAGCGGGAGCTGCGGGCCGCGGGCATGAAGAAGGTCGGCGGCAGGTGGACGATGCCGGACGGCAGCCCCTGGAAGATGACCATCAACGTGCCCGCGTCCTTCTCCGACTGGCTGGCCGGGGCCAAGGCGGTCACCAGCCAGCTCAACGACGCCGGGATCGACGCCGAGGTCGTCACCACCGCCGACTACCCGCTCTACCTGGAGGAGATGGCGGCCGGCAAGTACGACCTCGGCTTCTGGCTGGTGGCGCTCGGGCCCGCCCCGTACAACATCTACCAGCGCCTGTACGGGGCCCAGAACGGCTGGCAGCTTTTCGGCGGCAGGCTCACGCACGTCGCCCCCGGCACGAAGGGCAACTGGATGGGCGGTGCCGAGACCCTCGACGTCAACGGCGAGGGCATGATCAACCCCGGCGAGCTCGCGGTCAGGCTGAACTCCGCGCCCGAGGCGGAGCAGAAGAAGATCATCTCAACCCTGGCCAGGGCCGCCAACCAGGATCTTCCGGTGATCCAGCTGTGGGACTACGTCAACACGCAGGTCGTCAACACCACGCGTTTCAGCGGATTCCCCGGTCAGGACAGCGACACGCTGCGCCTCACCGCAGGCGTCTGGCTCCAACTCGGCATGCTCGAGAGGAAGTAGCCACATATGACGGTCATCGCACGCCGCCTCGCGGGCCATCTCGCCCGAGGGCTCGTCATGATCCTGGTGGTCACCACGATCAGCTTCGTGATCATCAGGAACATCCCCGGCGACCCCATGCAGGCCCGCTACGAGAAGCTGGTCGAGCAGGGCATGTCGCCCGACCAGGCCGAGCGCGCCACTGCGGTGCTGTACGGCTTCATGCCGAAGGGCACGATGTGGGAGCAGTACGTCGGCTACATGAAGGGACTGCTCCACCTCGACCTCGGCCAGTCGGCGAGCGTCCCCGGCGCGGAGGTCACCAGCCTGCTCGCCTCGGCGGCCGCCTGGACGATCCTGCCGGTCCTCGTCGGCACCCTGCTCAGCTTCGCGGTCGGCATCATCATGGGCGTCTACGCGGCGATCAAGCGGTCCAGCAAGCTGGGCGACGTCCTGGCCGTCTCCGGCTCGCTCATGCACGGCCTGCCGCAGTACGTCCTCGCGCTGCTGCTGAGCGCGGTCTTCACGACCCTCCTGCCGATCTTCCCCGCGGGCGGTACGGCGGACGTCACGCTTGAGCCGGGCCTCAACGCCGCCTATATCGGCTCGTTGATCCAGTACGCCACGATGCCGGTCCTGACCTACGCGCTGGCCGGCTACGGAGGCTGGATCCTGGCGATGAAGTCGAGCGTGGTCACCGTGCTCGGCGACGACTTCATCCTGGCTGCCGAGCTACGTGGTCTGAAGCGAGGCTTCATCTTCCGCTACGTGGCGCGCAACGCCATCCTGCCGCTCTTCACCACCCTGGCGCTCTCGCTGGGCCTGCTGTTCGGCGGTGCGATCTTCATCGAGCGGATCTTCACCTACCCAGGGCTGGGTCTGCTGCTGCTCAACAGCATCACCGACCGCGACTACACGCTGATGGGCGGGGCCTTCCTGCTGATCACCGTGGCGATCGTCATCGCCAACATCGTGGCCGACATGCTCTACACCGCGATCGACCCACGGGTCCGTTCCGGACAGGAGGCTTCATGAACCGGCGAATCACGACAGCCGGCGGACACCGCGTCCAGGGCGGGCGGCTGGCGGGAGAGATCGCATGACCGCGCCGGTCATCACCAGGGGCGGCACCCGCGCGACGCTGCGGCGCAACTTCCGGCGCGGCGTCTGGCGGGTCCTGCGGCGCAAGCCCAGCCGGCTGGTGGGCGTGGTCATCCTGGGCGTGTTCGCGTTCATGGGTGTCTTCGGGCCACTGCTCTACCCCGAGCGGCTGCCGCGCGACGACAACGCGCTCTACGCCGCGCCCAGCTGGGCGCACCCCTTCGGCACCGACTTCGAGGGTACGGACGTGCTCGCCCTGGTGATCACCGGGGCCCGGTACGTCCTGCTGACCGCCCTGGTCACCGCCGTCATCACGGTCGCCCTGGGCACCGCGGTCGGGCTGTTCGCCGGGTTCAGGCGGGGGCGCTGGGACAGCGTGCTCATGCGGATCACCGACATGAAGCTGACCATCCCCGGTCTCCCGCTGCTGCTGGTGCTGTCGACGATCTGGAAGTTCACCGGCGCGATCGAGATGGGCCTGGTGCTCGGACTCCTCGGCTGGGGCGGGGTGGCGCGCGCCGTACGGGCGCAGACCCTCTCGCTGCGCGAGCGCGGCTTCGTCGAGGCGGCCAGGGGACTCGGCCTGTCCACCAGGCACATCGTCGGCAGGGAACTGCTGCCCAGCATGGCCCCCTTCATCGCGATGAACACGCTCATCGCGGTGACCGGCGCGGTGTACGCGCAGGTGGGCCTGTTCTTCCTGGGCGTCCTGCCGTTCGACGCCAACAACTGGGGCGTCATGCTCAACCTCGCCGTGTTCGGCGGCGGCGCGCTGACGACGACCGCCGCGCTGCCGTACATGCTGGCGCCGCTACTGGCGATCCTGCTGCTCACCCTGGGCATCGTCCTCGTCGTCGACGCCATGGACGAGATCTTCAACCCCCGGCTGCGGGAGGAGTGACCGATGTTCGTACCTGCTGAGAAGGTGTCCATGACACTGGGCGAGCGGCTGTCCGCGGCCGTGGGCGTCCGAAGCGCCGAGGCCGCCCGGAACACCCGCGGTGCCGCGGGCACCCGCGACGCGGAGAGGAGCGGGCCGCCGGGAGTGCGGGTCAGGGACCTGTCCGTCGTCTACCGGACGGCGGCGGGAGAGTTGCCCGCCGTGTCCGGGATCGACCTGGATCTACCGCCCGGGACGATCACCGGGGTGGTCGGCGAGTCCGGGTCCGGCAAGTCCACCCTGGCGCTGTCGCTGCTCAACGCGGTCCAGCCGCCCGGCAGGATCAGGTCGGGCAGCGTGGAGATCGACGGGCTCGGCGACGTCACCCGGTTGCGGGGCGAGGACCTGCGCAGGGCGAGAGGCCGGCACATCGGATACGTCTTCCAGGCCGCCCAGAACTCCCTCAACCCGCTCAAGACCGTCGGCAAGCAACTGCTCGACCTGGGGCGCTCGCACGAGATCCGGGACCTGCGCGGGCTGGTCAGGGACGCCAAGGACCTGCTCGGCCGGATGGGCATGGACGGCACGCGCGTGCTCGACTCCCACCAGCACGAGCTGTCGGGAGGGATGCGCCAGCGGGTCGGCATCATGTTCGCGCTGGTCCTCAACGCCCACCTCGTCGTGCTGGACGAGCCCACCACCGCACTCGACATGATCACTCAGGCCACGATCCTGCGGATCGTCAGGGAGGTCCACCAGGAGCGCGGGCTCACCACGCTCGTCATCACCCACGACCTCGGCGTGGTGGCCGAGGTCGCGGACCGGCTGGTCATCATGTACGGCGGGCGGGTGGTGGAGCAGGGGCCGACCACCGAGGTGCTCGGCGCGCCTCGCCACCCCTACACCCGGGGCCTGGTCCGGGCCATCCCTCGCCTGGTCGGCGACCTCGGGGAGGCCAGGGCGCTGCCCGGCCGCCCGCCGACGCTTGGGACCGTTCCCGCACGGGGATGCGTCTTCAGGGAACGCTGCGACCTGCGCATGGACGTCTGTGAGACCGAGGAGCCGCCCGCCGTCCCGTACGGCGAGTGGATCGTGGCCTGCCACGCCGTCGCCGCCCGCGACGCGGAGACCAGGGAGGAGAAGGCGTGATCACGGGGCAGCACATCACGAAGACCTTCAGGCAACGAGGAGGCGCGCTCGCCGGACGGGAGGTGAAGGCGCTGCGCGGCGTCGACTTCGCCATCCCGAAGGGCGGGGCGGCGTCGTTCATCGGAGAGTCCGGCTGCGGCAAGACGACGCTCGGACGGATCATCGCCGGGCTGGAGGGTCACGACTCCGGAGAGATCACCATCGACGGCACGCCCATGTCGTCGCTGCGCCCGCGGCAGCGTGAGCCGTACTTCCGCCGCATCCAGCTCATCCACCAGGACCCGTACTCGGCGCTCAACCCGACCCGTACCGTGCACCAGACGCTGGACGCGCCGCTGTCGCTGCGGGCGGGGCAGACCGGCCGTTCGCGGTCATGGGCGGACGGGCGCGCCAGGGAACTGCTGGAACTGGTCGGTCTCGATCCCGGCTACGTGCTGCCCCGCTACCCCCACCAGCTCTCCGGCGGCATGCGCCAGCGGGTCGTCATCGCCCGGGCACTCACCGTCGACCCCGAGATGCTCGTCGCCGACGAGGCCGTCTCCATGATCGACGTGTCGCTGCGGCTCGGCATCCTCGCCCTGCTCAAGGACCTGCGCGAGAACCTCGGGGTGAGCGTGCTCTTCATCACCCACGACGTGGCGACCGCCCGCTACATCGGCGACGACGGCGAGCTGTACGTCATCTACCGGGGGCAGGTCGTCGAGCGCGGCCATGTCGAGACGATCATCTCCGACCCGGTGCACCCGTACACCCAGTCGCTGCTGTCGGCCATCCCGGTGCTGCACGGCCTGGAGCGGCCGGGTGAGCAGCGGGTGACGCCGGCAGGGACGCTCGACGAGAGCCGCCACGACGCGGGCTGCCTGTTCGCCCGGCGCTGCCCGTTCAGCACCGGTCGTTGCGAGTCCGAGCAGCCGGTGCTCGGTCACGGTGGGGACACGCCCCAGGAGCACGCCTGCTTCCACCCCACCCCCCGCAACGTCGTCGCCATGCCGATCGGCCGGTCGTGAACCCGCCGGGGAACGGTCGCGGGACGCGCGGGGTGCCCGGGATCCGTGAGGCCGCCGCGGCCGACGCGGCGGCGCTCGCCGGGATCGCCGAGTCCGCGCTCCCCCTGGATACCGGGGAGGCGGCGAGCCTGGTCGCCCGGCTCGCCGAGCCGCCCGGGTGCCGGCGCTGGACGGCACTGGTGACGCGCGGCCTCGACGGCGTGGTGTTCGTCTCCATGTCGGCGCGCGATCCGTACGCGGGCCACGTCGACCTGCTCGCCGTGCGTCCCGAGGCCCGGGGGGCGGGGTTCGGCCGGGCGCTGGTCGCCGCGGCCGAGGACTGGCTGCGCGGCCAGGGGGCGACCGAGGTCCGCCTCGCGGGCAACCCGCCCGCCTACGCCTGGCCCGGCATCGACGTGCGCTACACCGAGGCGGCCTGCCTGGCCGAGAGCCTCGGCTACGAGCGCTACAACGTCGCCTGGAACATGACCGTCGACCTCACCGGCGACCTGTCCGTCGACGCCGACCTCGCGCGGCTGGCGGACCTGGGGGTCACCGTGCACGCCGCCGCCCCCGGGGACCGCGCCGCGGTGTCGGCCTTCGTCAGGGAGCAGTGGAACGGCAACTGGGCGTGGGAGGCGGAGCAGGCCGTCGGCTGCCACTACGCCGTCGGGGAGGGGAAGCTCCTCGGCTTCGCGGCGTGGGGGGCCAGGCCCACCTGGTTCGGTCCGATGGGCACCACGCCGGCCGCGCGGGGCCTGGGCGTCGGCCGCGTGCTCCTGCGCCGCTGCCTTGCCGAGCAGCGGGCCGCGGGCATGTCGAGTGCCCAGATCGGCTGGGTGGGGCCGCTGCACTTCTACGCCCGGGCGGTCGATGCGCACGCCGAGCGGGTCTTCTGGCTTTACCGCCGTGATCTGCGGTGACGGCCCCAGCCCGCCGGCGCGGCCCGATGGGTCCCGCCCCAGCCCGACATACGCCTACAACGCCCGCATTGTCAGAAGATCATTTACTTGACGGTAGCGAGACAGGAACTTCAATGACATTGGACGCCATGAGTGATCCGCTTTCCGCGCTTTCCACCGAACAGAGCGATCCTCGCTACAACCGGATCGACCTGCTCTCGACCGAGCAGGTGGCCCGGTTGATGAACGCCGCGGACAGCACGGTGCCCGCGGCGGTGGCCGCGTCGATCCCGGAGATCTCGGCCGCGATCGACGCGGTCGTCGCCCGGATGAAGGCCGGTGGCCGCCTGTTCTACGTGGGCGCGGGGACGTCGGGCCGGCTGGCCGTGCTGGACGCCTCCGAGTGCCCGCCGACCTTCGGCACCGATCCCGAACTCGTGCAGGGGGTCATCGCGGGGGGTTCCCCCGCGCTGACCCGTTCCGTCGAGGGCGCCGAGGACGACCAGCAGGGGGGAGCGGCCGCCATCGCCGAGAGGGGGGTGGGCGCGCTCGACTCGGTGGTGGGCATCTCCGCCAGCGGCCGCGCGCCCTTCGTGCTCGGCGCGCTCGCCGAGGCGAGCCGCCGCGGCGCGCTGACCGTGGGGCTGTCGTGCAACGTGGCGACCCCGCTGTCGGCGGCCGCGCTGCACCCCATCGAGGTGGTCGTCGGCGCGGAGGTGGTGACCGGCTCCACCAGGCTCAAGGCGGGGACCGCGCAGAAACTGGTCCTCAACATGATCTCCACGATCGCGATGGTCAGGCTGGGCCGTACCTACGGCAACACCATGATCGAAGTATCGGCGATGAACTCCAAGCTGGCCGACCGCGCGGCCCGGATGGTCAGCGACATCACCGGGGCCGCCCTGCCGGTCTCCCGCTCCGCGCTGGAGGCGGCCGAGTGGCACGTGAAGGTCGCGGTGCTGATGATCGAGCACGGCCTCGACGCCGACGGCGCGCGGGTCCTGCTGGAGCGGCACGGTGACCAGTTGGAGGCGGCGCTGGAGGCGGCGGGGCGGAGCCGGGGTGCCTGAGCCTCCGGCGGACCCTCCCGATGAAGGGGGCAGGCTGGCCGAGATCCTGGGGGCGGCGGTGCCGCGCGTCTGCTCGGCGGCGGTGGCCGCGATCGCCGTCGGCGGCGTCACAGTGGCCGCCGCGGCCGTGGGGGAGACCGTACGCTACTCGTCGGCCTCGGAGGAGCTCGCCGCCGACCGGCCGCCCGCCGGGCACGACTCGATCTTCGATCTCGCCTCGGTCACCAAGCTCTTCACGACCGCCGTCATCCTGTCGCTGGTCGAGGAGGGCCGCCTCGGCCTGGACGAGCCCGTCGCCGCCTGGCTGCCCGCATGTTACGGCGGCACCCCCGAGGCCACCCTGCGGCATCTGCTCACCCACACGGCGGGCCTGCCGCCGAGCCGCAGGGCTCATGAGGAGATTCCCGGCGACGGCCCCGAGGTCCACGCCAGGCGTATGGAGCGGATCCTCTCGACACCGCCGATCGGCCCCGCGGGCGGGCGTTACCTCTACTCCGACGTCGGGCTGATCACGGCGGGCCGGGTGGCGGAGATCGCCGGGCGGGCGCCCCTGGACGAGCTCACCCGCGCCCGGGTCACCGGCCCGCTGGGCCTGTCCGACACCGGCTACCGTCCGGCCGCGGTCCTGCTGCCCAGGGCCGTCGCCACCGAGCACAAGCCGGAACGCCCGGGGCCGGGGTGCGTGCGTGGCGAGGTCCACGACGAGACCGCGCACGGCCTGGGCGGGGTCGCCGGGCACGCCGGGATCTTCTCCACCGCCGGTGATCTCCTGCGTTTCGCCGAGACGCTGCGCACCGGAGGCGTGCCGGTCCTGCGCCCCGCCACGGTCGCCGAGATCACCCGCGACCACGGCGTCGAGGGCGCGGACTTCCGTCACGGCCTGGGTGTGCGCATCGGCGACCCCGCGATCGTCGGCCCGCTCACCGACGCCTACGGCCACTCCGGCTTCACCGGAACCTCACTCGTCATCGACCCCGGACGCGCCCTCGCCGTCGTCCTGCTGACCAACAACGTCCATCCGTTGCGCGGTCGCGCGGGCATTCGCGACCTGCGCCACGCCGTCGCCGCCGAGGCCCTGCGCCTGTCCTGAACCCGTGCCGTGGCCGCGATCGCGGCCACGAGGGTTCGCGGTGCAGGTGACGGCGGCTTCCGAGGCGGGCCGATGCGGGGCGTCGATCGGCACGACCGTGTTCGGGCTCTCCGGCCCGGCGTGCTACCTGCTTCGGCGGCGGTGGTCGGTTCTGAAGCCGTCGATGGCGTCCCTGGTGGCCCGCAGTGCGGCGTCCGAGGTCTCGAAGGTGCGCTGCGCGATGCCGACGAAGATGCAGTCGACGATCAGGAGCTGGCTGATCCGGCTGGCCAGCGCCCCCGGGCGGAAGACCGTCTCCCTGCCGGCCGAGACCAGGACGTGGTCGGTGAGCTCGGCCAGGGAGGAGCGCGGGTTGTTGGTGATGGACACCGTGGTCGCACCCGCCCGCTGCGCGACGCGCAGCGGCGCGAGCACGTCGGGGGTCTCGCCGGTGCAGCTGACCACCACCGCGACGTCGTCCGCCCGTACCAGTGCCGCGCTGGTCAGCGCCAGGTGCGCGTCGGTGAAGGCGTGGGCGGGCAGGCCGATCCGCATCAGTTTCTGCGCCATGTCGGCCGCCACGAGCCCGGAGGCGCCCACTCCGTAGACGTCGATCTTGCGTGCGGCGATCAGTGCCTCGACCACCGCGCCCAGCCGGTCGGGGTTGAGCTGCGCCGCGGTGTCGGCCAGCGCCTCCGCCTCGGCCCTGGCCACCTTCGCGATCACGTCGGTCAGCGGGTCGTCGGGGCCGAGGTCGCCGGGCACCAGCCGCTCGGGCTGGTCCCTGGCCACCGCGGCGGCCAGCGCGAAGCGCAGCTGGGAGTATCCGGCGAAGCCCAGGGCCCTGGCGGTGCGCACGATCGTGGCCTCGCTCGTCC
This sequence comes from Streptosporangium sp. NPDC001681, assembly GCF_040298085.1. Classification (NCBI taxonomy): domain Bacteria; kingdom Bacillati; phylum Actinomycetota; class Actinomycetes; order Streptosporangiales; family Streptosporangiaceae; genus Streptosporangium; species Streptosporangium sp. NPDC001681. The sequence goes on from NZ_JBEOZN010000208.1 coordinate 10,245, forward strand.
CGGAGACCGCGCTGAACTCGGTGATGGTGCTGCGGGCCACCATGCCGGGATCGTCGAGTATGAGGCGGGCGATGGCCTGGGCCGCGGGGGTGAGCGAGGGCAGGACGGCCCTCACCGTGGCCACCAGGTTCACGGGGGTGGGGCCGTCGAGGACGTTCATCAAATCTCCTTGAGCGTGGAGACCCCGAGTTCTGGTTCTGGGGAGGGAAGGCGGCGCGGTGCCGCATGGTTCTGCGGGGTGTTCGGGGGTGGAGATAACCAAGCTACCGAAGCACGCCGCGTGGTGCTCTCGCCGTCGGGCCGGCGGAGAGGCCGGCGGAGAGGTGGGACGCCGGTGGGGGAGAGGTGGGACCCGGCCGGCTGCCGGTGGGAGGTGGGATCTCCTGCTCTCGGCCGTGGGGAGGAGGTCAATGAGCGCCTTCCGGGTCGGTGGTCAGCCAGTGGGCGACGGCGCGGGCCGAGGCCCGGGAGATGCCGTTGGTGGTCACGTACACGGCTCCGGTGGGCTCGCCGGGCACTCCGGTCTCGACCACGATGGCGTCGGGGCGCAGCGTGACGGCCCGTGCCAGCAGGTCCCTGACCCAGGGGTGGCGCCAGGCGTCGTGTACCACCAGGACCAGCGGGCGCCCCTCGCCGCCGGGGCCGGACAGTTCGGGTAGCTCGGGCCTGTCCGCGGTGACGACGTGCCCGGTGGTGTCCGGCACCAACTCGGCGAAGGCGCCGATGAGGCCGGTGGGCGTACCCGGCTCGACCGCCTGGCTCAGCCGAGGAGCGATGTCGACGACCAGCGGTGGTCCGGAGAGCGCCGGCGGGGTGCCGACCACGCGCATGGCCGCGAGGGCCGTCCTCAGGCCGAGCTCGTCTCCCGGGCCATCCCCGTCCCGCGCCCGGGAGTGGTGTTGTGCGTCGGCCAG
>NZ_JBEOZN010000209.1:0-11131 GCF_040298085.1 Streptosporangium sp. NPDC001681
GCCCCCGGCGGGCCCCACGGCACCTCCACGGCCCCCGGCGAGCTCTCGCCGCCCTTCCGACCGTCGGTGTGCCCTCGCGGCCGTCAGAGCCTCGCTGACGCCGGGGTGTCCACCCGACCTCAGCGGACCTCGGCGATCACCTCGACCTCGACCGGCGCGTCCAGCGGGAGGACGGCGACACCGACCGCGCTCCTGGCGTGCCTGCCCGCGTCACCGAGCACCGCGGTGAGCAGCTCGCTGGCGCCGTTGACGACCTGCGGCTGGCCGGTGAAGCCCGGGGCGCTGGCCACGAACCCGACCACCTTGACGATCCGCACGATGTTCGACAGTCCTCCGGCCTCCGACGCGACCGCGGCGAGGGCGTTGAGCGCGCAGATCCTCGCGAGCTCGTAGGCGTCCTCGACGCCCACCTCGGCGCCGACCTTCCCGCTGGCCCTCAGCTTGCCGTCCACCACCGGAAGCTGCCCCGAGGTGTAGACGTGGTCACCGGAACGCACCGCCGGGACGTACGCCGCCAGCGGCGGCACCACCTCCGGCAGGGTCAGGCCCAGCTCCGCCAACCTCTCCTCGGCCGTCACTGCTTGGGCCGCTTCAGGTAGGCGACCAGCTGCTCGGGGTTGGGCCCCGGCACGACCTGGACGAGCTCCCAGCCGTCCTGGCCCCAGTTGTCGAGAATCTGCTTCGTCGCATGTACCAGCAATGGCACTGTCGAGTACTCCCATTTCGTCATGCGGGACACATTAGCGAGACGGCTCCCGGCGAGCGGCCCACTACGGGTCCGCGAGCGCCCGGCATGGCTCATGCCCGCCACCCGGTACCGCCGGAGGCGGGCCGATGATCAGGGCGGTCCGCTGTGAGAATCTACATATTTACTTTCCGCATCCGATCGATTAGCGAGAGGGCCACGCACGGCTCCCCGGGCCTCGTCTCCGGCTTCGGACGGGTTCGGCTTCGGGTCGTCCGGCCCACATCGCCTTGCTGACCAGCGTGATCGGCGAAAGGGGCTCCCCGGCCACCCTCAGCGCAGGCGCCCGCTCCCGGCTCGGGCCCGCCGGGCGACCATGCCGTTTGAGTGCTACCGGGGAAGGTACCGGAGAGTTGTCAAGTAACCGTTGGGTAGCCTTCGAAAGGTGAGAGCTCGCGACACCGATTGGGACGGCGTACGCCTTCACGTCGTCACCGGCAAAGGTGGCACCGGCAAGACGACGGTGGCCGCCGCACTCGCGCTCGCCCTCGCGGCGGGCGGCGACAAGGTTCTGCTGGTCGAGGTCGAGGGCCGCCAGGGGATCTCCCAGGTCTTCGACCTGCCGCCGCTGCCCTACGAGGAGCGCAAGATCGCCGTCGCACCCGACGGCGGGGACGTCTACGCGCTGGCCATCGACCCCGAAGAGGCGATGCTCGAGTACCTTGAGATGTTCTACGGCATGCGCAGGGCCGGCAGGGCACTCACCAAGATCGGCATCGTCGACTTCGCCACCACCATCGCTCCCGGCTTCCGCGACGTCCTGGTCACCGGCAAGACGAGCGAGGCCGTCCGGCGCAAGGGCAAGGACGGCAAGAGGGTCTACGACGCGGTCGTGCTGGACGCGCCGCCGACCGGCAGGATCGTGCGCTTCCTCAACGTCACCAACGAGGTCGCGGGGCTGGCCAGGGTCGGCCCGATCAAGAACCATGCCGACCTGGTGAACGGCGTCGTCTCCTCTCCGGAGACCGCCGTGCACTTCGTCACGCTCCTGGAGGAGATGCCGGTCCAGGAGACCCTGGACGGCCTGAGCGAGCTCCGCACCGCCGGGCTCCCGCCCGGGGGGATCTTCATCAACATGGTCCGCGAGTCACTGCTGCCCGACTCCGTCCTGGAGGCCGCCGCCGAGAACCGGTTCGACCCGGCGGAGCTGGTGCTCGGCCTCAAGGCCGCGGGACTCACCGACGGCGGCCCCGCCGCGGTCACGGTGGCCGACGCCCTGGCCGAGGAGATCGCCGAGCACGCCCGCCGCACCGAGCTGGAGCGGGACGAGAGGCTGGCGCTGGAGGAGGCCGCACGCCCCCGCTACGAGCTGCCGCTGCTGGCCGACGGGGTGGATCTGTCCGGGCTGTACGAGTTGGCGGAATCGATCCGCACCCAAGGAGCAGCGTGAAGACCCCTCCGGTCCTCGACCTTGACGCGATCATCGACGACCCGCACACGCGGATCATCGTCTGCTGCGGTTCCGGCGGCGTCGGGAAGACCACCACCGCCGCGGCCCTGGGACTGCGCGCGGCCGAGCGCGGCCGTTCCGCCGTGGTGCTCACGGTCGACCCCGCGCGGCGGCTGGCGCAGTCGATGGGGCTCACCGAACTCGACAACACCCCCAGGCTCGTCGTGGGCGTCGAGGGCGAGGGCCGGCTGCACGCCATGATGCTCGACATGAAGCGGACCTTCGACGAGATCATCGAGGCGCACGCCGACCCCGAGCGAGCTCGCCAGATCCTGACGAACCCCTTCTACCAGTCCCTCTCGTCCAGCTTCGCCGGCACGCAGGAATACATGGCCATGGAGAAGCTGGGCCAGCTCCGGCGGTCGGACGACTGGGATCTGATCATCGTCGACACCCCTCCGTCCCGCTCCGCGCTCGACTTCCTGGACGCCCCCGAGCGGCTCGGCCGCTTCCTTGACGGCCGGCTCATCCGGCTGCTCATGGCCCCCGCCAAGGCCGGCGGGCGGAGCGCGTTCAAGCTGCTCAACGCGGGTTTCGGCATCGTCGCCGGAGCGCTGACCAAGCTGCTGGGCGCGCAGGTACTCAAGGACCTGCAGACGTTCGTGTCCGCGCTGGACGCCGTCTTCGGCGGTTTCAGGGCGCGGGCCGACCAGACCTACCGGCTCCTGCAGGCCCCCGGAACGGCGTTCCTCGTCGTGGCCTCGCCCGAGCGCGACGCGATACGCGAGGCTTCCTACTTCGTGGAGAGGCTGGCCGAGGAGCGCATGCCCCTGGCGGGTCTCGTGGTCAACCGGGTGCACCGCTCGCCCGCGGCCGTGCTGTCCGGGGCGCGGAGCACCGCCGCCGCCGAAGACCTGGAGGCGCGCGGCGAGCACGAGCTCACCTCCGCCGTACTGCGGCTGCACGCGGACCGGATGCAACTGGCCGCTCGCGAGCAACGCGAGCAGGAGCACTTCATCTCCGCCCATCCCACGGTGCCCGTCGCGCGGGTCCCCGCCATGTCGCAGGACGTGCACGACCTGGAAGGGCTGCGCGAGGTGGGCGACCTGCTGGCCGCCCAGTAGCCGTCACGGCGGCCTGCCGAGCCGTGCAGCGAGCGTTCGCCGACCCGTGACATGCGTGTACGGCTGGCGCCCGGCGCCAGCCGTACGGGATCGGCGCGAACTCAGCCGGCTATCAGCTCATTCGTCCGCTCATATTCTTCTTTGGCCAACTCCAGCAGGTCCCGCCAGGAGTCGACATCCGGTCGCCGACGCAACAGTGCTCGGCGTTCGCGCTCGGTCATCCCGCCCCACACCCCGAACTCGATGCGGTTGTCCAGCGCATCGGCGAGGCACTCGGTCCGGACCGGGCATCCTCGGCAGATCAGCTTTGCTCGGTTCTGGGCAGCACCCTGAACGAACAAAGCGTCAGGATCCGCACCCTTACAGGCCGCACGGGAGGTCCAATCCGTGATCCACATTCGACCCCACTCCCCTTAGGTGGTCAGTCGTGACTTGGGCCGACGGGCGCGGGCGTCGGGCCTCGGTATTCAATTGCTGCAGAAAGAGACCGTACGCAACCAGACGTTCGGGCCGACAGACCCCGGCGGGACCAAATTCTCACATGGTCATCCACGGCCATCTGGCCGGGAATGACTAGTCACCCACCTGCGATACAGCACGAAGTCATGGCAAAACAGGGTTCCGTTACCGTTTGGGTTATCCGTCCGACGTACCCTGGGTCTCGTGCAAGCTCAAGGCAAAGATCAGGGGTCGGCGGTCGGCAATGTGCTGAAGCTGCTCGGCGCGGCGGCTGTCACAGGTGTGCTCGTCGCCGCGGTGGCGCTTCCGGCGGTGGGTGGCGCGGGGATGACCGTGAACGCGGCGACGAACGAGCTGCGTCTTCTCCCCGAAGAGCTCAAGGAACCTCCCCTCGCGGAGAAGACCACCCTGCTCGACGCGGACGGCAAGCAGTTCGCCCAGTTCTACTTCGAGAACCGCGAGTCGGTGAAGCTCGACCAGGTCGCCGACGTCATGAAGACGGCGATCGTGGCGATCGAGGACACCAGGTTCTACGAGCACGGGGCGATCGACCTGGAAGGCACCTTCCGCGCGGCGGTGCGGAACGTCTCAGGCGGCGGGGTCGTCCAGGGTGGCTCCTCCATCACGCAGCAGTACGTCAAGCTCGTGCTGCTCAACGCGGCGGAGACCAAGGAGGAGCAGGACGCCGCCATCGAGGCGACGTTCTCCCGCAAGCTCAACGAGCTGCGCTACGCGCTGGCGGTCGAGGAGAAGTACACCAAGTCGGAGATCCTTGAGCGCTACCTGAACATCTCCTACTACGGCGCGGGAGCCTACGGCATCCAGGCCGCGTCCAGGCGCTTCTTCGACAAGCCCGCCTCCAAGCTGACCCTGTGGGAGGCGGCCACCCTGGCCGGAGCCGTGCAGAACCCGAGCCGGACCGACCCGGGGGCGGGAAAGGCGGCCCGCGCTCGGCTGCTGGAGCGACGCAACATCGTGCTGAGCCGGATGGCCGAGCTCGGCAAGATCACACCGCAGGAAGCCGAAGAGGCCAAGAAGAAGAAGCTCGGTTTCAAGAACATCTCGGCCCCCGGTGGCTGCGAGGTGAGCGACTACCCCTACTTCTGCCTCTACGTGCAGCAGGAGATCGCCTCCAACGAGGACTTCGGCAAGACCCGCAAGCAGCGGGAGAGGCTGCTCCAGCGGGGCGGCCTGACGATCAAGACGACGCTTGACCCGAAGGCGCAGAAGGCCTCGGAGAAGGCGATCCGGCAGTTCGTCCACGCCAGCGACAAGCCGGTCGCCTCGCAGGCGATGGTCGTCCCCGGCACCGGCGCCATCAAGGCGATGGCCGCCAGCCGGAAGTTCGGCGGGAACCCGAAGAAGAACGAGATCAGCTACAACCTCGTCGGCGACCGGCTGCACGGTGGCGGAGCGGGCTTCCAGGCCGGCTCCACGTTCAAGCCCTTCACCCTGCTGGCGGCCCTCGACAAGGGCATGAAGCTGAACGACGGTTTCAACACCGGCACCGGCTACCAGGCCCCCAGCCACAGCGCGTTCCGCGACTGCAAGGGCAACGCGGTCGGCGAGCCCGGGCACACCGTCACCAACTCCAGTGAGGGCCCCGGCGGTTTCAACACCCTGACCACCGGCACCCTGGGCTCGGTGAACACCTTCTTCATGCGCCTGGAGCAGGAGGTCGGCCTCTGCGAGACGGTGAAGATGGCCAAGAGCCTGGGCATCCAGCGCGCCGACGGCGCCCCGCTGAAGGAGTTCGAGACCTTCACGCTCGGCATCAACGAGATGGACCCGGTGACCGTCTCCGCCGCCTACGCGACGATCGCCGCCCGCGGCACCTACTGCAGGCCGATGGTGATCACCGAGAGCACCGACCGCGAGGGCAAGAAGACGTCGTACAAGCCCAAGTGCAAGCAGGTCCTGGACGAGGAGGTCGCCGACGCGGCCACCCACATCATGTCCGGGGTCTTCACCAAGGGCACGATGAGCCAGGTCGGCGGCATCGGCCGCGACGCGGCGGGCAAGACCGGCACCACCGACGCCTACACCGCCGCCTGGTTCGCCGGGTTCACTCCCGACCTCGCCTCCGCGGTGAGCGTCGGTGACCCGCGCGGCGCCTTCGGGCACGACCTGATCGGCGTGACCATCGGCGGGCGCTACTACAACTACGTGTACGGCGCCTCGATCGCCGGCCCGATCTGGAAGAACTCGATGCTCAACGCGCTCAGGGGCGTCGAGGCGACCTCATTCACCCCGGTGAACATGGGGCGCTTCGGCGGCTGCACCGGCAACCGGTGCGCGCCCAAGCCGCCGCCGAAGTCCGACCGGGGTGACGGCGGTGACCGTGGCGACCGTGGCGGTCGCGGTGGCGGTAACGGTCGCGGCGGCGGTGACGGTCCGCCCTCGGGCGGCGGCGACCGGGAGGTCAACGGCGGCATCACGATCCCTCCGGTCACCCCCTAGGACAGTAGAGCCCTCCGCACCTGCCCCTTTGAAAGGGTCCGGCGCGGAGGGCTCCGGCCTTACCCGGAGAGGTATCGTGCGTGCCGCCACGGCCTCGGGTCAGGAGGACGCGAGGCGCGCCCGTACGGCCTGTGCGACGCGACCGCCCTCGGCGCGCCCGGCGACCTTCGGGTTCACGACCTTCATGACCTGGCCCATGGCCTGCGGCCCGGAGGCACCGCTCTCGGCGACGGCCTCGTCCACCAGGGCGGCGAGCTCCTCGTCGGAGAGCTGGGCGGGCAGGTACGCCTCCAGCACGGCCTGCTCGTCGATCTCCGCCTGCGCCTGCTCCGCCCGGCCGGCACCGCTGAACGCCTCGGCCGCCTCGCGGCGCTTCTTGGCCTCCTTGGCCAGCACCTTGACGATCTCGTCGTCGGTGAGCTCGCGCGCCGCCTTACCCGAGACCTCCTCGACGTTCACGGCCGCGAGGGCCATGCGAATCGTGCGGGTGCGGATCTCGTCCCTGCTCTTCATGGAGGCCGTGAGATCGGCCTTCAGCTTGTCCTTCAATGCGCTCATGCGGTCCATCTTGCCGCCTCACCAGCCCCGCTGTATCCAGAGTTTCCGTCCGGAGGGCCGATCTCGGGCATGATGAGAGGGTGAGGAAAGCAGCCGCGGTGCCCCTGTCCCTGTTCGGCGTCGGCCTGGCCGGCCTCGCGTACGCCTCGGTCATCGAGCGCAACGCGTTCCGGCTGCGCCGCTTCGACGTGCCCGTGCTGGAGCCGGGGCAGCGCCCGGTGCGCGTCCTGCACCTGTCCGACCTGCACCTCACCCCCGGCAGGCGGATGCTCATCGACTGGGTCCGCTCGCTCGGAGCCCTCCACCCCGACCTGGTGGTCAACACCGGCGACTCCATCGCGCACCCCGACGCGATCACGCCCCTGATGCATGCCCTGGAGCCCCTGCTGTCGCGTCCGGGGCTGTTCGTCTACGGCTCCAACGACATGTACGAGCCGAAGCCGAAGAACCCGCTGCGCTATCTCTGGCGCACCTCCAAGGCCGACTACGGGCAGAAGATCCCCACGCTTCCCTGGGAGGAGCTGGGCACCGCCATGGCCGCCGAGGGCTGGCTCGACATGAACAACACCACCGCCCGGGTCAAGGTCGGCGATCTTGACATGGCGGTGGGCGGCATCCACGACTCCCACATCAACCGTGACCGCTACGACCTGATCGCCGGCCCCGCCCCGGCCGAGGCCGACCTGCGGCTGGGGGTGATGCACTCGCCGGAGCCCCGTAACATGACCCGCTTCGCCGCCGACGGCTACCAGCTGCTGCTCGCCGGTCACACCCATGGCGGCCAGCTCTGCGTCCCCTTCTACGGCGCCCTGGTCACCAACTGCGGCATCGACCGGCCCCGGGTCAAGGGCATGAGCCGCCACGACTCCGCCTACCTCCACGTCTCCGCCGGCCTCGGCACCAGCCCCTACGCTCCGGCCCGCTTCGCCTGCTACCCCGAGGCCAGCCTGCTGACCCTGGTGCCCCGTCGGCGCGGCGACGCAAGCACCCACGAAGTCCGCTAGACTTTCCCAAGCACGAGCAAGACCGGACGTGTGACCGGGGTGTGGCGCAGCTTGGTAGCGCGCTTCGTTCGGGACGAAGAGGCCGCAGGTTCAAATCCTGTCACCCCGACGTCGAATAAAGTCCCGAGGTAGAGGGCCGTTCCTGAGAAATCAGGAACGGCTTTCTGCGTTACTGAGTGACTATCTCTCTCAGAGCGCCGGGGATCGTGCGGCTTCCGGCGGTTGGCGGGGCAAGGGTGGGATTACGCATAGCGCCCGTGGGCGGTGGGCCGGGCATCGTGTGACCAAGAAGGAACTTTCCGTCTGACTTTTCCCCAGGCCGCCGGCTTTGAGCGGCGCGAATCGGTGTTTACGTCGACGGCTTCAACCTCTACTACGGGGCGCGTAACTCCTGTGGCAAAAGCACCCCTGGTTGGCGCCGGCTGGATATCCGCGCCTTGGCTCAGACGCTCATCAGCGTACGTGGTAGCCGGTCAGGGGCCTGTCTGACGCGCATCGTCTACTGCACGGCCCATATCGATGGGGCTACGAACCCGTCAGGGCAAGTCGATCAAGATGTGCACCTTAGGCATCGCGCGCCTCCAGCAGCGTGGACCACCAGGTACAGCGTTCTCATATACCACCCGGCTCCTTGTGGGCCGGGTTTTTCATGTCTGGACTCGGGGATCATCGGGCCAGGAACGGGCTCGCCTCTCATGTGACCGCCGCGCTGATCAGTCCGCTGATCACGAGTACGCCCAGCCCTCCGGCGATCTGACGGTCACGCGCCTGGGAGCCGGCGCACCGGGGACCGCTCCTTGCCCTGCTTCGAGTCACTCGCCTTCGCGGCCCCGGCTGAGGTGATCGCGTTCATACCTGCTCAGCGGTCTGTCGAGCAGGACCCGGCCGAGGTGATCCCGACACCACCTACCCCACGGCTTCCCGAACAGACCCTGGCCACCGAGCCCGCGATACCGACACCGCCGCCCAGGCGGGCCCTCTGCCGCCTTCCCCCGACACCCCGCCCAGATCCGCCCCGGCTCGGCACTGGGCGTCGCCTCGCGCCCCGTCCCAGGCGAACATCGGGGTGGCCGGAGACGGGGTCGGACCCACGAGAGAAGGGTGGGCTGCGACCGCACCTGGTCTACTTATCGCAGGTGCGATGACATAAGGGCAGCCTCTTTGTTGATTGCCAGGGAACCTGCCTCTTGAAGCCCGAATATGCGAAGGTATCGTGATTGTCCGTGGCGACGTTCTGGGTCGGCACGTGAGCCAGTAAGGAGCCCTCGTTGTTCAGGCGTCTTTCCCGGTGGGCCACGATCCCCATCGCCCTCACATTGGCCGCCGGCCTGGCCGGCTGCGGTTCCAGCGATCCGGCCACCTCCGCCTCCTCCGGCGGGTCGTCCGGGGACGGGGCCACGACGTTGACCGTGTTCGCCGCCGCGTCGCTGACCGGCACGTTCACCGAGCTGGGCAAGACCTTCGAGGCCGCGCACCCGGGCACGACCGTGCGGTTCAACTTCGGTTCCAGCGCCACCCTGGCCCAGCAGATCGTCGAGGGCGCCCCCGCCGACGTCTTCGCCGCCGCCAGCCCGGCCACGATGAAGACCGTCACCGACGCCTCCCTGGCCGGCACCCCGGCCACCTTCGTGCGCAACACCCTCCAGATCGCCGTACCCGCCGACAATCCCGCCAAGGTCGACGACCTGAGCGACCTGACCGATCCGAAGGTCAAGGTCGCCCTCTGCGCCGAGCAGGTGCCGTGCGGCGCGGCAGCGGTCAAGGCGCTGGACGCGGCCGGTCTGAAGGTCACACCGGTCACCCTGGAACAGGACGTCAAGGCCACCCTCACCAAGGTCGAGCTCGGCGAGGTCGACGCCGCCCTGGTCTACAAGACGGACGTCATCTCCTCCGGCGGCAAGGTCCAGGGCATCGACTTCCCCGAGGCGGAGAAGGCGATCAACGACTACCCGATCGCCACCCTGTCCAAGGCGCCCGCCCCCGAGGCGGCCAAGCAGTTCGTCGATCTGGTGCTGTCGCAGCAGGGCAAGGACGTGCTGACCAAGGCCGGCTTCCAAGCCCCCTGACCCGCGATGACGCGATCCGCGACCCCGGCGGGCCGGAACGGCGCACAGCGCCGCCCCGGCCCGTCCGGCCGCCCGTCAGGAGGTTCGGCAGGGGGTACGGCATGAGCGGCGACCAGCCCCGTAACGCCATCTGCCTGGGTGGTCCCTGCCACGGCATGCTCACCCACATCGACCAGGACATCGGCACCCTCACCGTGCCCGTCCCGCGCCGCTCATCCGAAGAGCCCGAGGGCGTCGCCCGCTACCGCATCACCCGCGAACGGGTGCACCATCCCTGCCGCGCCGAGCCGTTCATCGCCCTGCACTGGGCCGATCCCCCCGAACCGGCCGGCCCGCCCTGCCCCTGTGGCCTCAGGCACTAGACACGCCGCTCCGCGGGCGCACCTTCGCACGTCCGGCCGACGCGCCGGCCTCGCACCGACGTAGCACCGGATACGGCCCGCGCGGCGCGGCTCTCATCGCCGGTCGCAGTGTGGAGTACTCAACGTCGGAGCGGCCATGCCGCCACGGTTTCCAGCGCTCATAGGAGCCTTTAAGGGCATAAAGTAACCCCCCGGAGTCAACCGGCAGCAGACGGTAATGTACGTTTGTGGTCATGATCGCATCGATGCGGCGGGTCGTACGGCACGGAGGCGTCGCCTTCGCGCTAGGGCTGGCCGTGCTCGGTGCCGTCGTGTTGATGCACCTGACGCTGTGCGTGGTGGCCCCCGCTCACCGGGGCCATCATCGTGCCCCCGGCCCGTGGCCACCGGCCACGGCGACCGTCGGGGTGAGCGCCACCGAGGATACCGGCGCCGCCACCGGGCTTTTCACCCTGATCGGCGCGGGGACGCCGGCGGAGCACCTACCGTGCCCGGTTCCGCCCGTCGATGAAGATCACCACCTCTGCGGCGCGGCGGCCGGAGCGCAGATCACCGGCACGCGCGTCCTGGTGCCGGCCGGGCCGGTCGTCGGTGACCCGGTGGTGGCCGAGGAGTCCACCACAGCTCCACCGCCGCCCGCGCGGCGGCGCGCGCAACCGGTCCGTCCGCCGCCCGGGGTCGCGCTACTTCTACTCAAATCCGTTTCCCGGATATAGCCCGCCCCTCGGGCCGCCAACGACTCCACGCTCCCGCTGAGCGGTATGAGCCGTCGTTCGCGCACGCCCAAAAGCGAGCCGATCACATCGCATTCAGGGGAAACGGATCATGATATATACACTTAGTTCACCGCAGATCACTGCGAGTTCGCCGCAGATCGCCACCACCTCGCTCAGCCAGTTGATCACCGGAGCCACCTGCCACGCCCCCGAGCACGTGGTCGGCAACACCCCGGTGCTCTGGATC
>NZ_JBEOZN010000210.1:0-10971 GCF_040298085.1 Streptosporangium sp. NPDC001681
GCCGTCGGCGACATCACCTGAGGTGAGCGGCCGAAGATCAGCCGATCCGGCGCAGGGCGTCGGCCAGGCTGGACAGGCCGACCGGTCCGAGCTCCAGTGCGGCGGTGTGCCAGGCACGCAGGTCGAAGGCGTCGCCCTGGCGCAGCCTGGCCTCCTCACGGGCCTGCACCCAGGCCCGCTCGCCCAGCTTGTAGGCGATGGCCTGGGCGGGCCAGCCGAAGTAGCGCACCACCTCGGCCTCGACCCGGTGCGGCTCGCAACGGCCCCGGTCGCGCAGCACCTCGCAGGCCTTCTCGAAGGTCCACTTCGAGCCGTCGGGGAGCGGCAGGTCCAGGTGGACGCCCAGGTCGATGACCACCCGGGCGGCACGCAGCGCCGACCAGTTGAGCATGCCCAGCCGGGTACCGGGGTCGGTGAACCAGCCCAGCTCGTCGGCCAGCCGCTCGGCGTACAGGCCCCAGCCCTCACCGTGGCCGTCCACCCAGGAGACCTTGGCGAACCTGGACAGGCCGTCCCCGGCCATCCGCATCGCGCCGAACTGCAGGTGATGGCCGGGAACGCCCTCGTGGAAGATCGTGGTCAGCTCGCTCCAGGTGGCGAAGCGCGTCCGCCCGCCGACCGGCCACAGCGTGCGGCCGGGCCGCGACAGGTCCTCGCTGGGCGAGTTGTAGGAGGCCGCGCCGGAGGTGGAGCTCACGTCGACCTCGGCCACGATCCGCCGCAGCGGCTCGGGGATGTCGAAGTGGGTGCCGTTCAGCTGCTCGATAGCCCAGTCGTGGCGTTCCTGCAGCCACGCCTGGTACTCCTCCAGGGAGTCGACGGCCTGGGTCTCGTTGAGGATCTCGGTGGCCTCCTCGATGGTCGCGCCCGGCTTGATCCGCTCGACCTCGGCGGCCATCTCGGTCCCGATGCGCTCCAGCTCGGCCCAGCCCCACTCGTACGCCTCGCGCAGGTCGATGTCGGAGCCCAGGCTGATCCTGGCCGCGACCGCGTAGCGCTCGGGTCCCACCGCGTCGGCCTCGTCCGCCCTCGGAGCGTACTCCTCGCGCAGGTAGCGCCCGGCGTCGGCGTACGCGGCGTGGGCCGCCGCCGCCGCGCTGAGCAGCTCCTCCTTGACCGGACCCTCGCCGTAGGTGGCGACGAAGGCGTCGTGCGCCGGGGGAGTCCCGCCCGCGCCGGCGAACTGGTCGGCCTGGTCGGCCATGGCCAGTGCCTGCCTGCGAGCGCCCCGCAGGCCCGAGGCCAGGCCGACCTCCAGGCTCTCCCGCCATCCGGCGAGCATCGTGGGGATCGCCGCCAGGCGGGCGGCGACGTCGCGCCACTCGTCGTCGTTGCCGTGCGGGAGGAGGACGACGCTGGAGCGCACCCGGTAGGGCAGCCCGTACGGCGCCGCCACCCAGCGGAGCGGCTCACCCATGTCGTGCCAGCCGAGCTCGGCCTCCAGCCGCTCCCGCAGGTGGGCGGCCGCCCGGACGTCCGACTCCCCGGTCGGGACCAGCTCGTCGAGACGCTTGAGGGTCGTACGGATCAGCTCGGCCCGGGCGGCGCTTCCGGCGGGGCTGTGGTCGGTGGCGGCGACGAAGTCGGACACGATGCCCTCGGCACCTGCCGCGATCGGGTCGAGGGCCGCCCAGCGGGTGACGTACTCATCGCAAAGCGCAAAGATCGGAGTGCTCATGTCCGAAAAGTAGGACCGCCCAACATCCATGCCTTATCGGTTGGCTATCGAGCCCGCGTGACCGGCCTGGTGACGTGCTGTGCGAGCACCTGAGGACGCGGCGAGGACGGGTTCGGAGCGGACCCGCTGGATGGGCGGTCCTGAACTCTCGTCGCGCTTTTTGTCATGCGCGGTGCCGAAGTTTTCCGTGGGGCCGGATTCCGCTTTGGCCTCGTGCGATACCCAATTATCCCCAGCACGAATAGCGAGGGGCTGATGAGTGGTGATACTCGGTCGGCTCCTCGTGCGTCTTGGGAATCTCTTCTTGTTCTCTGAATTCGTATGGCCAGCATGCCGAGGAATGGCTACGCTTGGTAGTCGAATGGTTACCAGATTCGATGGTTGGGGTTCGCGTTGTTGTCGTTGAACTCCGGCGAGGAGGGCATCGTGGTCAACCTCTACACGCCTCAGGCGATATGGGGCAGGGAGTTGAAGCACTACCGGAAGGCGGCGGGCCTCACCCAGGGGCAGCTGGCCGAGATAATCCACTTCAGCGAGTCCCTGATCAGCGGCGTCGAGACCGGCCTGCTCCCGGCCAGCCCGGAATTCGCCGACGCCTGCGACACGGCCCTCAACACTGGCGGCGCCCTCCGCCGCCTCCTTGACTGGAGGAAGGGGCAGCAGATTCCTTCGTGGTTCGGAAAATGGCGAGACAAGGAGCAGGAGGCAATCGCGCTGCGTGCTTACGAACCCCTGGTGTTCCCGGGCCTGCTCCAAACGGAGGGCTATGCTCGCGTGCTGCTGCGCGATGATGAGGCGGCTGTGGAGGCCCGCCTGGATCGCCAGGCCATCCTCGTTCGCGAAGACCCTCAGCCGCCGACATTCCGATGCGTGATCAACGAGGCGGTTCTCTACCGTCCGATCGGTGGTCCCAAGGTGATGCGGGATCAGCTGGAGCATCTCGTGTCGGCGATAACCCACCGGCTGAGCATTCAGGTGGTTCCGCACGGAATGCACTCGGGCTTGATGGGTGGGTTCGCAATCGCCACGCTGGATGGAGGAAACGACATACTGTATGCGGAGACGGCCGTACGAGGTCTCACCACGAATGACCAGGAAGACGTCGCCGTAGCCGTGGAGCGTTTCGAGGCTCTTCGGAGCGAAGCGTTGCCACTGAGTATGTCTATCGATCTCATTCAGAAGGCGGTAGCGGAAAGATGGACCTGAGTAGCGCCAAGTGGTTCAAATCAAGTTTTTCCGGGGACAACGGCGGAAACTGCGTTGAGGTCGCGGAACTCAAGGACATCGCCGACGGCCCTGATCACAAGGCCGAGCACGCTGCCCTGATCGCCGTACGCGATTCCAAGGACCCCGACGGCCCGAAGCTCTTCTTCACCCCCGCCGAGTGGGACGCCTTCGTCAACGGCGTGAAGGCCAGCGAGTTCGACCTCGGCTGAGAGGTCCCCTCCCGGCCGCCTGGACATTCCCTCCTGGCGGCCGGTTGCCTCCCGGAGACGATCCGCGAGGTCAGACGGGTCTCGTACATGCCTGTCACACGTCGCGTTCCAGGTCCGGGCAGGTCACTCGTGCTTGTCCGCGTTCTGGGCGGCGAGTACTTCGATGGTGGTCGTCAGGCCATGCTGCGGCGGAGGTCGCAGCCAGAGAAAGCCTCACACCCGCGTACCCGGTCCGAGGTATCGCTCCACTACGTTTTCCGCGATGGGTTCCTCTTTTCGCCCGCTGTCCGAGCGCAAAGGAAGACGTATGGAAATCTGGATCAACCCCGACTGTTCCAAGTGCCGCTCCGCGCTGTCCGTCCTGGATGCGGAGAAGGCCGAGTACACGGTCCGCCGCTACCTGGAGGACCCGCCCGACGAGCGGGAGCTTCGCGAAGTGCTGACCAGGCTCGGCCTCGAACCCTGGGACATCACCCGGACGGGTGAGAGCGCGGCCACCGAGCTAGGCCTGGCCGACTGGCCCCGTACCCCCGAGAGCCGTGACCGCTGGATCCGGGCGCTCGCCGACCGCCCGATCCTCATCCAGCGCCCCATCATCACCGCTGATGACGGGCCGGCCGTCGTCGCCCGAACCGAGGAGGCCGTCCGTTCGCTGCTTCCACCCCGGTAGGCGCCGGCGGCAGGCCGGTGCGATCGAACACCTCCGGTGACTCAGGGAAGTACGGCCGGGGCGGCATGCCGCCGATGAGCGTGCGCGGACTGGGCGTAGGGCGCGGTCACGCGGGGCGACAGGCCGGGTCGTCAATGGCGTGATGGTCTTCGGGTGAAGCATTTCGGCCTGGCGCGGTAAGTACAGGTGACCGCATACGCCAAGAAAGGCCGACATGCATGACAATCACCCGCGAAGTCATCGAGGCCGATGACGCGACCCTCATCGAGAGGTCGCTGAACGAGCCGGAGGTCTTCGCCGTCCTGTTCGACCGGCATGCGCCGCTCCTGCACCGCTACGTGACCAGGCGCCTGGGACCCGGCGAGGCGGAGGACGTCGTGGCCGACACCTTTCTGGCCGCCTTCCAACGTCGGGGCGATTACGACAGGGGCCGCCCCGACGCCCGCCCGTGGCTGTACGGCATCGCCTCCAACGTGATCGGCAAGCGGCGGCGTACCGAGACGAGCCTCTACCGCGCGTACATCCGCAGCGGCGTGCACCCGGCGGAGATACCAGGCACGCAGGTCGAGGACGGGATCAACACCCTGGCCGTCAACCGACCGCTGGCGCGGGCCCTGCTGGGGCTCAAACGGGCCGATCGCGACGTGCTGCTGCTCGTCGCCTGGGCCGAACTGAGCTACCAGGAGGTCGCCGATGCGCTCGCCATCCCGCTGGGCACCGTCGCTTCGCGACTCAATCGGGCCCGTACCCAGATCCGCCGAACCCTGGAACAAGGAGAATGACGATGGACGCACTGAAAACCATGTGGGAGACCGTTCCGCCGGCCACCCCAGAGGATCTCGCCGGAGCGAGGCGGCGGCTGCTGAACGGGATGCACACCCGGCGGCGCGTCGTCACCGCCCCCCGGCTGCTGGTCGCGGCCGGTGTCGCGGCGGCGGCCACCATCACACCGCTGATCATCGGAACCGGGACCTCCGCGTACGCGGTGACCAAGAGCCCCGACGGCACGATCACGGTGACCGTCAACGAACTGCGCGACCCCACGGGGCTGCAGGCCGATCTGGGCGCGGCCGGCATCAAGGCCGACGTGACGTTCCTGGCCCCGGGCACGCGGTGCACGGACGGTCGATTCGCCAGCGTGGACCCGGCCTACGGCGGGCCGCCCGTCACCGGACCGGACGAGTTGCGTTCGCTCATGAACGAGTTGCGTTCGCCCAAGGTCACCCGGCCGATCTCCATACGGGAGTTCCGGATCTCCCCGAAGTACATCGAGCCGGACGAGACGCTTGTGCTGGAGTTCCGCGACAACCATGACGCACGCGTGCCCTGGCGACTCGGCGCCTGGCTGGCCCAGGCGGGCACGTCCGTGAAGCCGTGCACACCCATCGAGGACGCCGGCTGAGGGGCCGGATGAGGCTCCCCGGCCGGAGGTCAGCCGGTCAAGGTGCCTACCGCCGCGACGAGGTAGAGGCCGCCGGCGGAGGAGACCGCGAGGCCGGCGGCGGCCGGGGCCCAGGCCATCACCGCGGAGGCCCGTGACCACCTGTGGGTTCCGTGGGCCAGCAGGGTGTAGCCCCGGATCGTCACGACGCCCACGCCGGTCAGGGTGAGGGCCATCCCCACGCCGAAGGCGGCGACGAGCGCGACGGCGTCGAAGGCCCGGCCGGTGAGCAGCCCGCTCATCAGGACGACGAACGCCGACGGGGAGGGCAGCAGGCCGCCGGAGAGGGCGAGTGCGACGAGGCCCCGGCGCGACCAGGGATCCGGCCCGTCCTCGACCTGATGCCCGTGCCCGTGGCCGTGCCCATGCCCATGCCCGTGGCCATGTCCATGTCCATGTCCATGTCCATGTCCATGTCCATGCTGCGCCTGGCGCCGGCGTCCTCGGAGGTGGCGGTAGGTCAGGTGGATGCCGACGCAGATGGTGACCAGTCCGGCCAGCACCTGCATCCAGGCGGTGACACTCTCCGTGCCGAAACTCGCGGCGCTGCTGAGTCCCACCCAGGCGAACGCCAGCACCAGCACCGAGAAGGTGTGCATCAACGCGACGATGACTCCCAGGCGCAGCGCGTCGCGGTAGTTGCCCCGGGTACCGACCAGGTAGGCCGCGGTGACGCTCTTGCCGTGGCCGGGGGCGACCGCGTGCATCGCTCCGGCGACGAGGGCGACGGCGAGGACCGCCCAGAAGACGCCCCTGTTGTCGAAGAGCGAGATGAACCGGCTCTCGAAGCCGCTGAGCTCCGTCATGATCGCGTACCCGTCGTACTCACCCTGCGCCGGGTGCGCAGCATGACGAACGCGCCCGAGCCGGCCAGCAGCACGGCGGCGCCGACGGCGACGCTCGTCGTCTGCCAGGACATGCCGTTCCCCGCCGTGCCGGAGAAGCGCAGACGCTGGGTGCTGACCGCCTCGGTGAAGAGCGTCTGCTTGGGGGTGGCGGGCGTGTCCGCGATGAGCATCGTCCGGTAGGCCGTGTTGAGATCGGTCAGGGCGGCGACCGTCACCTCCACCTCGGTCACCGGGCTCTGGCAGTCGAAGACGAACCGGGCGCCGTCGACGAGCAGCGCCCGGAGTTCCTCCAGCCGGCTCTCGCACGGCCGGCCGGCCTGGGCGACCGTGATCCTCTCCAGCAGGTAGTCACGGAGGGCCGTTGAGCGCTCCAGCTTCTGCTCACCGGTCAGCTCCGTCGAGACGGTGCCGGTGGACGGGTCCTCGAACGCGCCGAGCGACTGGCCGAGCGCGACCCAGTCGTCCTCGGCCGGGAGCCACGAGATGGTCACGTGCGAGCCGTCGACCCCGATCCGTGCGGTGGACGGCGGTCCGAAGGGGTGGGCGGCGGCTGGGGTGGCCCAGCCGGCCAGGGCGCCGACGAGCAGCGCGCCCGCCAGCGTACGGGCATGGATTTTCAATGCGTTTCCTGTCCGACAAGGCTCCGGCACGTCCGGAGGACGGGGCCGCCGTGACGGCGGCCCCGTCCCCTGGCGGGTTTACTTCTCGTCGACCGTGATGGCCGGGCTGGTGATCTTCTGGTTGGCGCTGTCCAGGTAGACCACGTAGGTCTCGCCCTTCTTCAGGTTGCTCGGCACCCTGAAGGTGTAGGTCAGACGGCCCAGCTCATCGGCCTCCTGCGTGCCGATCGAGATGTTGTCGTTCCCCTTTCCAGGGTTGCCGTCGCCCGCCTTCTTCACGAAGACGGACACCCGCTCGGCCGGGTCGTAGCCGTACGCGGAGATCGTGAGCTCGCCGCGGTGCTCGACGGCGGTCTTGTCGACGGTGACCTGCTCACCGACGGTGTTCTCCGCGGTACGGACCTCGTTGACGGTGCGCTCGCCCTTGTTGTTCTTCCGGACGACGAAGCCGTCGTGGTGCTCGCCGTTGGCGTACCGGGCCTCGAACGTGATCTTGTCGGCCTCGATGTCGATCAGCTGGTAGAGCTGGGTGTTCTGGCTCTTGCTGACGACCTCGGCGCCGTTTCCGGTCCAGTTCTCGCCGTTGTTGAGGGCGTACATCTTGCCGCCGGAGACGGACACGACGTAGGCGACACCGTTGTTGACCGTGACCGACTTGCGGGCGGTCGCCACGTTGCCGCGGCCGTAGGAGTGGTCGTGGCCCTGGAGGACCAGGTCCACGCCGTACTTCTCGAACAGCGGGCCCCACTGGCCGCGTACGGCGGGGTTGTTGCGGGTGCCGGTGGTGGAGTAGACGGGGTGGTGGAAGGTCACCACGGTCCACTTGTTCGGGTTGTCCTTGAGCAGCCCCTCCAGCCAGGTGGTCTGCGCGGCCATCAGGGTGGTGTTGCTCTGCACGTTGGAGTCCAGGCCGATGAAGCGCACGCCCTGGTAGTCGACGGTGTAGGCGGTCTGCTTCAGCTCCGGGTTACCCGGTCCGTTGTCCGGATAGGGGAACTGCGGGCGCCAGAAGGTGGACAGGCCGCCGCTGTACTCGTGGTTGCCGGGGATCGAGAGGTTGTTGACCTGGCTGTCGATGAAACCCGCGGCCTTGTACCACTGACCCCACTGCTCCTCGCTGTTCGCGGAGTCGATGAGGTCACCGGCGTTGACGATCATCTTGGCCTGCGGGCGCTCGGCGAACGCCTGGCGGAAGACGCGCGGCACCGCGGAGTCGATGTAGTTCTGCGCGTCGCCGTAGTAGATGAACGAGAACGGCTGGAGGTCGGCCGCCGCGGTGGTGAAGTCGCTCCACTCCGCCCAGTTGGTGCCGTCGCCGACCCGGTAGCTGTAGCGGGTGTTCGGCTTCAGGCCGGTGAACTCGACGGTGTGGTAGATGGAGGCGTACCCCAGCGTGGTGTTGACCGGGGTGGTGCTGATCGCCTTGACGTTGGTGACCGCGCCCGCGGGCGGTACGACCCCGCCGAGCGCGCGCGGGGCCTCGAGGATCTCGGCCTGCGCGGACCCGGCGTCGGTCACGGCCCGCCAGGTGACCTTCTGGCTGGCCGACGGCGTGGTGGTCGGGGTGAGGATGACCCGGTCGGGCATGGGGGAGGGCTTGTGGATATCGGCGGCGGGGTACTTCGGCGGCGCGGCCGCGCCGAACGCCACCGGGCTGAACGCGAGGCCGCTGGCGATCAGCACGCCCGCGCTCACCGCCGTCAGCCTGGTACGCCGGGATCCGGCGGATCGGGGCAGTTGGGCTTTGCCCATCATGAACTCTTCTCCAAGGAGGGATCACATTCCACCGAGGGAGTGCGGTGGACGTCGGTATTGATCCAGAAAAGAAGGACAAAAGCCCATATAGGGCATTACGCCCGGATGAACACCTCATCTCTGGTATCTCTGGCCCCAATCGCACCATTGATGTCGCCGGAAGGCCGTGCGCCCGACATCTTCCGTTGCCCTCGCGTTCGGTGGCGCGCGCCTAACATCGTGCGAGCGGGCTCGGGTGGAAAGGGAACACGTACGCCTGCTTCGCGACCTGCGCCACATGGCACGCGGTTTCGCTGAGGGTTCCTCCTCCCGGACCGAGGCCGAGGCCGCCGAACGGGAGGTATTTGATGACGGGCCCCCGGCAGGCCGGTGACCGGCGGTCCGCCCGCCGCTGGACGCTGCTTCCCGGCTTCGTGCTGCTCGGCGCGCTCTTCCTGCCGCCGTCCACGTCGGGGACGACGGGCCCGGCGGGGCCGACGGTCAAGGACGAGACCTTCATCACCGCGGAGACCGGCGGGCTCCTGCACATCGAGGCGGGGGAGTGTTTCACCGACCCGGCCTACTCCCCGGAGGCGGCCGAGGTCGTCGTGCTCTACACACCCTGCAAGGAGCAGGCGGCCAACCAGTCGTACGGCTTCGTGCACGCCCCCGACGGTGAATGGGATCCGGCCGCGCTGACCACGTTCGCCCGGGAGAGCTGCCGGCGAGGGTTCGACAGCAACTGGAGCGGTGAGTCGGCCTCGAGACTGGATTTCTACCCGGTCATGCCGACCCGGGAGACCTGGGCCGACGGCGACCGCGACGTGATGTGCGTGGTCTACAGCCCCGAAGGCCCGATGAACGGCTCGGCGCTCCCCCTGGCGGGGTGGTGATCGCGGGCCGTCTATATCGCCTCGACGGCCTCCACCAGGACGTCCGGGCCGCCCACGTTGCCCGGCACGACCACGCAGGTCGCGGCGGCCGCGTCGGTGTCCAGGTCCCAGACGGACACTCCCGGCAGCACCTGGCCCCGCACGGTGGCGGCGGCGGCCCGCAGTCCGGTGGCCGTCACCTCGGCCGAGGTGATGCCCCCCTTGGAGACCACCACGCGGGCGGTGTCCGACAGCTCGCGGACCGCCGTCATGAGTGCGGTCATCACCGCCTCACCGTGCGCGAGGGTGTTGTGGCCTTCGTGGCGCACCCGCTCCGAGCCGATCACCGCGATGCCCTCCCCGGTCAGCGCCCTCCTCGCGTCCGCGACGATGGCGTGACCGGCCGCCGTGCCGTTCCGCAGCGCCGCCTCGGTGCTGATCGTCAGCGCGGTGACGCCACGGCGCCGCTCCAGTTCCGCGAGCTGAGCGGTCGCCCCCGAGGTGTGCGAACCGCAGACCACCAGGACGGGGCCGCGACCGCCGTTCAGCGGCCGCGGCAGCAGACCCCGGCTGACCGCGCCGGCGCACCGGGCGGCCAGCGGCGCCGCGGAACGGACGACCACGGGCAGGCCCCGCTCCCGCGCCGCCAGCAGGCCCCGGTGGACCAGATCGACGTCCTCGTCGGTCTCGGCGTCCGGCGCCACCACGGTGCGGCCGGGTGCGGCGAGCAGGGCCGCGGCCACGGCCTCGCCCCGGGAGGAGCGGACCTCCTCGAGCGGCACCGGGAACGCCTCCCTGGCACCGATCTCCCGCACGTACCCGACCAGGTCGCCGTGCCGGAAGGAGAAGACCGGGTCGTTGGCGTACTCCGTCAGGTGGGCGGGGGTCGGCACCCCGCCGACCAGGACATGGTGCACCCCGCCGACCGTGGTCCGGCCCCCGTCGGGGAAGGCCGGCAGGAAGAGGATCGGGCTGTCGTCGGTGGTGAACACGTCCGTCTCGGCGAAGACGTGTCCGCGCAGCGTCGAGTCCCCGCGCAGCACGACCTGGATCTCGGTGCCCAGCTCGGCCGAGGCCGCGTCGACCTCGCCGCGGATCCGCCGGCACAGTGCCACCGCCGCGGCCTCGTCGATCGCCCGCGAGTTCGTCTGCAGGTAGACCGAGTCCACCGCGCGCAACGTCTCGGTGAGACGGGCGGCGTCCCAGCGCAGCAGCACCCGGACCCCACTGGCCGACTGGGTGCCGGTGGGGTCGTCATCGAGCACGACGGTCTTCATCGGATACCTCCAGTGTGGAGACCCCCTTCTTCAGGCGGGGGAGGAAACGCGGCACCGCGCCGCGTTTCTGGGTGGGTGGTGTAGCCGTAGCCGTCGGCTCGTTGGAGCAGGCGGATGTGGCGGTGGCCGATGCCCTGTACGGTGCTGTGTCGGGTGGTGATGTTGAAGTTGCCGGTGGTGCGGACCGCGACCCGCCCGGTGTGGACTCCGGCCTTCTTGCCGGTCGGGATGGTCGCGCGGACCAGATCGCCGGTGGCGAACCCCTTGACGTGCTTGGTCCGGGGTAGCCGCAGCCGGGGAAAGCCGTAGCGGTCGGTGCGGGTGCGGGCGTAGGTGCCGCGCCCGGTCGCCTTGACCACCAGGACCGTCGAGGGCCAGGCGGTGACGCATTCCAG
>NZ_JBEOZN010000211.1:0-10796 GCF_040298085.1 Streptosporangium sp. NPDC001681
GGCGGGGGGGGAGTGATACGGGGGGGGGGCCCGGGGCCGATCGGCACCGGGCCACCGTCTGTCAGCCCTTGTCGGCCTGCGGGGGTTGGCCTACAGGGTGAGGCCGACGATCACAGGGTCGTGGTCGGAGGCGCGGAAGGCGTCGGGCTTGTACAGGCCCGGCGGGTTGTACTCGAGGTTGTAGTCGTAGATCCGGCTCTCATCGGAGTTGATGTGCCAGATCGTCGCGCTGGTCACCCGCTTGAGCAGGTCCTTCCCGACCAGGGCGTGGTCCAGCTCGCCGAGCTGGCCGTCGAACAGGTAGCTGTAGCGCAGCGGCTCGGGGACGAACCTCTTGGTCGTGCTGCTGAGGCCGCCGGCCTCCAGGACGTCCATCGGGTCCTCCTCGCCGTAGGCGTTGAGGTCGCCGAGCACCATCGGGTTGGTCAGCTTCAGGTCCTTGATCAGACCCAGCGTGGCCTGTGCCTGGCGTACGCGCTCGCCGTTGTAGCAGCTCTGCCCGTCGCCCTGGTCGGCGTCGGGGCCCACGGCCTCCTCGTCGCAGCCCTTGGACTTGTAGTGGTTGACCAGCACGGTGAAGGACTTACCGCCCTGGACCCGGCGGAAGGTCTGGATCAGCGGGGGCCGCCGGAAGACCGGGTCGGTGGAGGACTGCGCCGCGCCCACCAGCTGGATCCTGGCCGGCTTGTAGATCATCGCCACCTGGATCACGTCGGTGCCCGGGTAGGGGTGGCTGAGCGCCGCGTAGGTACCCGCGCCGACCTCGGCGTTGAGCGCGTCGACCAGGGCCTGAATCGCGGTCTGGCCGTTGTTCTGGATCTCCATGAGGCCGACGACGTCGGCGTTGACCCCCTTGAGCGCGGCGACCAGCTTGGTGAGCTGGCGCTTCTGCTCCTCGGGACTGCTCGCGCCGCGCGAGCGGAGGGTGGTGAACCAGTTGAGTGCGTTGAAGCTGGCCACCTTGACGTTGCCGATGACCGGGAACGGGGCGGGCAGGCGCGGGTTGAGCGGCAGGAAGTTGAGCGGCTTGGTCGGCTGGAGCCGGTACTTGCCGAAGCCGTACCCCATGACGCCGGTGACGCCGAAGGCGGTGTCCCCCAGGCGGAGGCGCCGGTCGACATAGGGGATCGCCGGCGGGTTCTCCACCGTGGAGGCGTCGTCCACCAGCAGGCTACGCCGCGCGTTCTTGGCCGTGGTCACGCCCGGCCGGTCGGTCGGCTGGAAGATGCGTCCCTCGGAGGAGACGGTGATCTCACCGTACCGGCCCAGGTTGTAGTGGTCGCTGAGGGTGAGCGGCTCGGGGAAGGTGACGAGCATGTTCTCGACGGACTCGAAGGTCGTGCCCTCGGCGCGGGGCAGGCTCTGCTTGGCGGGCGCGATGGTGCCCGTGCCACAGACGTCCACCGCGGTGACCGGTGACAGCTCGGTCCAGCCGTTGAACTCCACGACCTTGCCGGTGACCAGGACCCGGTCGCCGACCTTGACGTCCTTGAAGGAGCTGCGGGCGAAGGCGAACAGGCCCTCGGAGGTGGCCGGGTCGGCGTCCGGGGTCGGGTCCTGGAAGAAGAACCCGCTGAGCTGGTTCGTCTCCTGGAAGTCGGCGGTCACGATGCCCTCGACGCGGACGACCTGGCCGGCCAGCGGGCTGACGTCACCGCTGCCCTGCACCTGGGCGATCTGGTGGGTGACCGGGATCTCACACGGCTCCCCCGTCGGGGTGGGGGTCGGCGTGGGCTCCACCGTGGGTTCCACAGTGGGGGTCGGGGTCGGCGTGGGCGTGGGCTCGACGTCGCCGCACGGCGCGGCGTCGGTGGCCCGGTTGCGCGGCGCGGGGGCCGCGGCCTCCACGTCGGCACCGTTGTCGTCGGTGTCGGCGCAGCCGTGGTCCTTGCGCAGCCCCGCCGTGGTGACCGAGAGCCCGGGGGCCGCGGTGCCCTCGAAGTAGTTGGCGGTGCCGTAGCCGATCAGGTCGGCGATCAGCGCCGCCTGCTCCGGGGCGCACAGGACCGAGCCGCCGTTGCACGCCAGGCCCTGGGCCGAGCGGACAAGGGCCACCTTGCCCGCGGAGCCGCTCAGGTTGATCGTCCCGGTGCCGTCCGGGGCGGGCAGCGGTGAACCGTTGGCGCCACCGGCCAGCTGGAGGAGATGGTACTGACCTGGCGCGAGCGTACCCGTCAGGGGGACGACCGGGTTGGCGGCGAAGTTCCCGGTGCCGGTGGCGCTGGCGTACTGGACGGACCAGCCGTCCAGTACCACGGGTGCGGCGCTGCGGTTGAACAGCTCGACATAGTCGTTGGTGAGCGGCGCGCCGGCGCTACCGCCACCACCGTAGACCTGGCTGATGACGACGGTGCCCGGCTCCGCCAGGGCCGGGGATGAGGCGAGGGTCGCGACGCCGGTGGCGGCGAGGCCGACGGTCACGAGGGCGGCGAACGCCCGGGATAAAGCACGCATGACCGGGAGCGTAGAGCTGGATGGATTCCAGGACATCAACCCATAAGTGGATATAAGGCGAATTCAAGAATCTTGACACTTCATGTCTATCCAGCCCGGTCAGATATGGCTTTCCTTGACCTAGAAGTCGCTTGCCTCGGCGCCTGCGGGTATCACTGCGGTTATGAGAACTCTGGACATGGGCTGGGACACCTGCGCCGCCTCCCTGGAGTGCGCCGGATCCGCGCGGCAGCCCTACGGGCGCTGCCTGGCCCATCTGGACGCCACCGAACTCGACGAGGTCGTCCGCGGCCTCTCCCCCGGTTCCGCGATCGACCTGCGGGCCACCGTCGTCGGCCAGGACCTGCTGGAGCGGATCCTCTCCGCGACCCGCGGGCGCCTGGGCCGGGCTCGGTTCGACTGGGCGACCTTTCCCGAGAGCGTGCGGTTCTGCGACATCGTGTTCGGCGGGGACGTCTCCTTCGACCACGCGCGTTTCCAGCGCCTCGCCTCGTTCTTCAACGCCAGGTTCGCCCGCAACGTCTCCTTCAGGGAGGTCAGGTTCGATCGGGAACTCTCCCTGCACGGTGTCGCCATCACCGGGCACGCGGCCTTCGACCGGGTGTCCATCGACGGCGACGCGCTGTTCGGAGGAGCGCTTTTCGACCGGACCGCGTCCTTCGAGCAGGCCGACTTCCATGGTTTCGTCACCTTCGACGGCACCGGATTCACCGGCGACGCGACCCTGAGGGGCTGCAGGTTCCGCCGTACCGTGTCGTTTCGCAAGACGAGCTTCGGTGGGCTGGCCGGGTTCGACGGGGCACGCTTCTCGGCGGGCGGCTACCTGGCCCCGATCTCGGTCGGCCGCCACCTGACCCTCGCCGGGGCGTGGGCGGGCAAGGGTCTTGACGTGACCACCGGCGGATGCTCGGTGGACCTTCGGCGGCTGGAGGTGGGCGGGCGGCTGACCGTCCGGCTCGACAACGCGCGGGCCGACCTGGAGGGAGCGACCCTGCGCGGCCCGGCCACGGTGCGGGGCCGGGACGGCGCCCGGGTGACCTCGCTGCACGAGGTGGACGCCGAGCAGCTGGAACTCTCCGACCTGGACCTCAGCACCTGCCTCTTCACCGGAATGCGCCACCCCGAGGGGCTCCGGCTGAGCGGCTGCGCGCTCGCCGTCGTCCCGCGCAGATCATGGCCCCGGCTGCGCTGGTGGCCCCTGCGGCGCGCCCCGGACCACGGCTGAGACCCGCCCACGGGATCCGAACGTGTGCCGGCTCCGGGTCTTCTCAGGGTGGTCCCCGATGCGGAGTCCCGGACGGGCGACCAGGATGGGAGACCCGTACCCTGAACGGGGATCGGGCCGCTGGAGAGCATCTGGAGAGCACCATGGCAGGCAGCGGGGTCATCGACGACTACGTGACCGGGCTCAGCCGCACTCTCCGAGGTCCCAGGGGCCCCAGGCTTGACATGATCGCCGAGGCCCGCGACAGCCTGCTCGACACCGCCGAGGCGCTGGAGGGCGACGGCCTGGGGCGCGAGGAGGCCGAGCGGACCGCGGTCGAGGAGTTCGGGACGATCGGTGAGATCGCGCCGGGCTACCAGGAGGAGCTGTTCATCGCGGCGGGCCGCAGGCTGGCCGCCGTGCTGTTCCTCACCGTGCCGCTCACCACGGTCATGTGGAGCGTGATCTGGAAGATCTTTCCCACCGCCCCGACGGCCTACGAGACCACCCCCGGCTGGTTCGTTCCGGTCGCCCGGGGCCTGGACATCCTCCAGATGCTCATCGGCGTGCTCGGCGGGGTCGCGCTGTTCGCACTGGGCCGGGGGCTGCGCAGGATCAGACGGCCCCGGCTCGTCACCCGCTTCCTCGGCCTGCTCGTCTGGGCGATGCTGCCGGTCATGCTCGCGCTGACCGGGGCACTGATGTTCGGCTCCAGCGGGCCGGCAGGCTTCGACGACTACCTGCCGGGGGTCGGTGTGGCGCTGGTGAGCCTCCTGCTCTGGGGCCTGCAGCTCTACGGCGCCTTCAAATGCCTGAGCCTCACCCGCCGCGGCCCCGTCCCCGCCTGCGCATAGTCCCCGCCCCCACCGGGGGTCAGCGGGTGGTCCGCGGCTCCAGGACACTGCCGATGGCTCCGGCGAACCGCTGCCAGGCGGAGCGCTCGCCGGCGAGGGCCGTGCGCCCTGAGGAGGTCAGCCGGTAGGTGCGCCGCTTGCGCCCGCCCACCGTGGCCCACTCGCTGGCCAGGTATCCCGCCTGCTCCAGCCGGCGCAGCGCCGGGTAGACCGTGCCCGTCGGCACGTTCAGCGCGCCGCCGCTGCGCGCCTGGAGCGCCTCGATGATCGCGTAGCCGTGCAGCGGTTCGTGCTCCAGCACGGAGAGCAGCAGGGCGTCCATATGGCCGCGGAGCGCGTCGGTGTTCACGCGATCGCCTCCGCGGGCCGGGCGGATCCCTCGTCGCCGCACCCGGCGGCCCGTTCGCTTCGCTCACTCACGTCGTCAGCCTACCTTTCGCATAGGCATACTACATGTAGGCGTTCTACATGTAGAGTGTCTATAGGTAGACAGACATAACAACGGAGGTGAGAGTGTGGACGTGCTCGACCTGGCCCGGACGCAGTTCGCCGTGACGGGAAGTCTTCACTTCCTGTTCGTCGTGCTGACCCTGGGCCTGGCCCCCCTGATCGCGATCATGCACACCCGCTACGCCATCACCGGCAGGCCGGTCCACGAGCGGGCGACCCGCTTCTGGGGCCAGATCTATGTGATCAACTACGCGCTCGGCATCCTCACCGGGCTGGTGATGGAGTTCCAGTTCGGCATGAACTGGAGTGGCCTCTCGCACTACGCCGGCGATGTCTTCGGGGCACCGCTCGCGATCGAGACGCTCGGCGCGTTCTTCCTGGAGTCCACCTTCCTGGGTCTGTGGATCTTCGGCTGGCACCGGCTGCCCAAATGGCTCCATCTGGCGTGCATCTGGGTGGTGACGCTGACCGCCTACGCCTCCGCCTTCTGGATCATGGTGGCCAACTCGTTCCTGCAGAATCCCGCCGGAGCCGTGGAGCGGAACGGCCACCTGGTGCTGACCGACCTCGGCGCGCTGCTCACCAACCCGATGCTGACCATGGCACTGCCGCACGTGCTCAGCGCGGGCCTGTGGACCGCTGGTTTCGTGCTGATGGGGGCCAGTGCGTACCAGTTGTTCAGGCGCACCGCCGAACGGGAGTTCTTCACGAGTTCGCTCCGTACCGGAGTGATCGTCTCGCTGGTCGGCGCACTGTTCACGATCGGTTTCGGCTACGCGCAGTTCAACCCGGCCTCCCAGTTCCAGCCGGGCAAGTTCCACGGCGCCCTGGCCGGCACCGGACTCGGCTTCATGACCATGATTGGTCATCTCCTCCTGCTCCTCATCATGTTCGTGCTGGTGCCGACCATGTACTGGCTACCGCGCTGGCGCTGGGCGCACCTCCTGCTGATGGCGATCACCCCGCTGCCCTTCCTCGCGTCGATCCTCGGCTGGCTGACCAGGGAGTCGGGGCGGCAGCCCTGGATGATCAATGGCAGGCTCACCGTCGCCGACGCCATGTCCCCCGGGCTGACCTCGGGGATGGTCACCCTCTCGTTGATCGCCTTCGGCGGCGTGCTCGGCCTGCTCGCGCTCGTCGACTACCTGCTGATCGCCCGTACCGTACGGCGCGGGCCCGCCGCCGCCACCCTCGGCGCGAGCGCCCCCGCCGACCCCAACGAGCGCGCGCACGCGCTCAGCTACTAGGGAGCCGATCGTGGACATCCTCTGGCTGGGCGTGTTCGCCCTCCTGCTGATCGGCTACTTCGCCCTGGAGGGCTTCGACATCGGGGTGGGCATGCTGCTGCCCGTGCTCGGCAGGACGCAACGGGACAGGGACGAGATCGTCACCGCCATGGCGCCGTTCGTCCTGGCGGGCGAGGTGTGGCTGGTGGCCGTGGCGGGCGTGCTGTTCGGCGCCTTCCCCGCGATCGAGGGAGAGGTGCTGTTCGGCCTCTACCCCCTGGTGGTGCTGCTGCTGGTGTCGTGGATCCTGCGCGACGCCGGGCTCTGGTTCCGCCGCCGTGCCGACGGGAGCGCATGGCGTACGAGCTGGGACTGGGCGATCTGGGCAGGCTCCTGCGGCCTGGCGCTGAGCTGGGGCATGGCACTGGTCGCGCTGGCCGGCGGCCTGTCTGGGCCGGCGATCAGCCCGCTCGGGCTGATGGGCGCCCTGGTGATGGCCGCGCTGTTCGCCCTGCACGGCTGGACGTTCCTCTCCTGGCGGCTGCCCGCGCGGATGACCGGGACGCGCCGCACCGGGCGGGCGCTCCTGGGCTCGGCGTGCGCCGCGGCCGCGCCCGTCACGATGCTGCTCGCCGTACTCGCCCCCTGGCTCCTGGACCACATGGCGCCCGCCGAGACGCTAAGTGTGCTCAGTGTCATGATTCTGCCGTTCGCACCCTTCATGGTGGGTGCGCAAGTATGGGTGTGGCGGGCGTTCGGCCCCGGGCGTGCCGCCGGTCGGGTTCCGTCGTTCTTCTGAGGTCTCTAGGGTTGGCATGCACAAGGATCTGGTACGGCTGGCGTTGGGTGAGCGGGCCGTCCGCCGTCATCTGGCCGTGTGCCTGGCCGCCGCCGTCCTGGCCGGGTTGCTCATCCTCCTCCAGGCTGAGCTGCTCGCCGGGGTGCTGTCCGGGCGGTTCGCGGCCCCGGCCCTGATCCTGCTGGCCCTGGTCGTCGGCGCCCGGGGGCTGCTCACCCTGGTGCAGGGAACGGCCGCCGGGCGGATGAGCAGCGGGGTGAAGTCCACCCTGCGCCACCGCCTGCTGGCGCGGCTGCAGGAAGCCGGCCCCGTCAGGCCGGCCTCGGCGCGTTCGGGAGAGCTGGTGACGCTGACCGGCCGCGGTCTGGACGCCCTCGACGCCTATCTGTCGGGCTACCTGCCTGCGGTGGCGGTCGCGGGCGTCGTGCCGATCGCGGTGCTCGTCCGGCTTTTCACCGCCGACCTGGCCAGCGCGGTGATCGTGCTGGTCACGCTGCCGCTCATCCCGATCTTCGGGGCGCTGGTCGGCATGCACACCAAGGCCGTCACCGAACGCCAGTGGAGGGCCCTGTCCCGCCTCGGCGGGCACTTCCTGGACGTGGTCCGGGGCCTTCCCACGCTGCGCGCCTTCGGCCGGGCCCGCTACCAGGCCGAGGTGATCCAGCGGGTGGCCGACGCCCACCGGGTCGCGACGATGCGCACGCTGCGGGTGGCTTTCCTGTCCTCGCTGGTGCTGGAGCTGGCCGCGTCGCTCTCACTGGCCCTGGTCGCCGTGCCGGTGGGCCTGCGGCTGCTGTCGGGCTCCCTTGACCTGTCGGCCGCGCTGCTGGTCCTGCTCCTGGCGCCCGAGGCGTACCTGCCGCTGCGCAACATGGGCAGCAGGTTCCACGCGGCGATGGAGGGCGTCGCCGCCGCCGACGAGGCGTTCGCCGTGCTCGACGGCCACGCGGAGGCTTCGCGTGGCGCGCCCGCCACCGGGCACCCGGGCCCCGGAGCGACGACGGCGCCGGAGATCCGGCTGGAGCATGTCACGGTGCGCTACCCGGGCCGTGCGGAGGCCGCGCTGGAGGACGTGTCGCTGGTGATCGCCCCCGGCGAGCGAGTGGCCCTGGTCGGCGAGAGCGGCGCGGGCAAGAGCACCCTGCTCCACCTGCTGCTCGGCTTCGTCACCCCTGCCGAGGGCCGGGTGCTCGTCGACGGCGCCGAGATCGGCGACCACGACCCCTGGCGGGCGCGCCTGGCGTTCGTACCCCAGCGCCCACACCTCTTCGCCACCTCGGTGGCCGACAACATCAGGCTCGGCGCCCCCGGCGCGACGATCGACGAGGTCAGGGCCGCGGCACGGGCCGCGCAGGCGGAGGAGTTCATCCTGGCGCTGCCCGAGGGCTACGACACGGTGCTCGGCGAGCGCGGGACGAACCTGTCGGCCGGGCAGCGGCAGCGGGTCGCGCTCGCCCGCGCGTTCTGCCGCGCGGGGGCCGGACTGCTCCTGCTGGACGAGCCGACCGCGCGGCTCGACGGCCGCAGCGAGAGCGCGGTCGTCAGCGCGACCCGCGACCTCGCCGAGGGCCGCACCGCCGTGATCGTCGCCCACCGGCCCGCGATGATCGAGCTGGCCGACCGGGTGATCCGGATCGCCGACGGCCGCGTGGTGGCCGGGACGCGAGAGGAGATCGCCTCCCCATGACCGATGTCAACGAGGTCCTGGCAGGCAGGACGCGCGGGCGGATGACCCTTGCCGTGGCGGCGGGGGCGGCGGCCGAGCTGGCCGGGCTCGGGCTGATCGGATCCGCCGGGTGGCTCATCACCAGGGCCGCCGAACAGCCGCCGCTGGCGGCACTGAGCGTGGCGATCGTCGGGGTCAGGGCGTTCGCGACGACCAAGGGGGTCTTCCGGTACGGGGAGCGGCTGGCCGGACACGACGTGGCGCTGCGAGCCCAGGCGACGACCAGGGAGCGGCTCTACCAGGCGCTCATCCCCGCGCGACCGCTGAACCAGCGGGGGGCCGACCTGCTCAGCCGCATGGTCGACGACACCGACGCGGTGCAGGACCTGCTCGTACGGTGCCTGCTTCCCGCCACCGCGGCGCTGATCACCGGTGTGGCCGCGATGGTGATCGGGTTGTTCCTGCTCCCGGCCGCGGCGCTGGTGCTGCTGGCCGGGCTGCTGGTGGCCGGGGTACTGATCCCCGCGGGCACGGCCGCCGCCGCACGGCGCTGGTCGGCGCGGATCGCCCCCGCACGGGCCGACCTGGCGGCCCGGGTCGCCGACCTGGTGCACGGCGCGGCCGACCTGGCCGCCTACGGGGCGAACGAGCGGGCTCTGGCCGCCGCCGCCGAGGCCGACACCAGGCTGGCGGCGCTGGAGCGCCGGCAGGCACGGGCGAACGCGGTGGCCTCCGCCCTGGGCGTGCTCACCCAGGGCCTGACCGTGGCGGCGATCGTCCTGGTGGCGCAGAACTCCGGGGCGGGCTCCGTGGCCACCGCGGTGCTCGCGCTGACCTCGCTGGTCTCCTTCGAGCCGGTGCTGCCGATGGCCTCGGCCGCCGAGCGGCTGACCGGGGTGCTCGCCGCCCTGCGCCGCCTGCGGGAGGTCGGCGCGACCGCTCCGGCGGTGGCGGAGCCGACCACCGCGGTCGAGGTGCCCGCCGGGGCGCCGACCATTGAGATCAAGGACCTGGTGGTCCGGCACGGCGCCGGCCGTGCCCCCGCGCTGGACGGGATCAGCCTCACCCTCACTCCCGGCAGGCAGGTCGCCCTGGTCGGCCCCAGCGGTGCCGGCAAGAGCACCCTGCTGTCCGCCCTGATGCGCCTGGTCGAGCCCGAGTCGGGGACGATCAGGGTCAGCGGGGTGGACGTCCGGGAACTGGCGTCCGACGACGTCCGGCGGGTGATGACCGGGCTGACGCAGGACCCGTACGTGTTCCAGGCCTCGGTACGGGACAACCTGCGGCTGGCGGGTCCCGAGGCCTCGGACGGGGAGCTCACCGAGGCCCTGCGGCGGGCGCGCCTGGAACGCTGGGTGGAGCGGACCGGCTGGGACGCCGTCCTCGGGGAGGACGGGCGGACGGTGTCCGGTGGGCAGCTGCAGCGGCTGGCACTGGCCCGGGCGCTGCTGAACGACCCCCCGGTGCTGCTGCTGGACGAGCCCGCCGAGGCACTGGACGAGACGACGGCGGACGCGCTCATGGCCGACCTGCTGGACGCCACCCGCGGCCACACGACGCTGCTCGTCACCCACCGCCTGCGCGGGCTGGAGCGGGTGGACGAGATCGTCGTGCTGGAGAACGGCTCGGTGACGCAACGGGGCAGCCACCAGGAGCTGGTCTCCTCCCCCGGCTACTACCGCGACCTGTGGCACTCCGAGGCGCTGACCGCCGGCCGGTGACGCCTTGGTCACCTGCACACCGTCCCGATCGTCTCCGGCCGGAGGCGAAACAAGTGATCTTGGCCGAATGGACGAACAACTCACCGCTATTAGGAAAACCGGACGAATTCCGCCACCCCCAACCTGTCATACCGTCGCGGTAACCACGCATCGGAGGGCTGGCACGTGTCCGTTGAGCTCCACCACCGCGCAGTCGTCGCGGATACCCACAACGACCTGCTGATGGCCGTCACCGCCAGAGCCCCTCGGCGGTGGGCGTCGTTCTTCCGCGAGCGCTGGCTGCCGCAGCTGCGCGAGGGCGGGGTGAACCTCCAGGTGCTGCCGGTTTTCATCGACGAGCAGTACCGCCCCGAGGGCGCGCTCCGGCAGACACTGCGCATGATCGAGTGCGCCCACGTGCTGGCCGAGGGCAACGCCGACGC
>NZ_JBEOZN010000212.1:0-10690 GCF_040298085.1 Streptosporangium sp. NPDC001681
CGGATCGACCGGGAGTACGCGCAGCCGCTGAACGTCGAGGCGCTCGCCCGCGGCGTGAACATGTCCGCCGGGCACCTCAGCCGCCAGTTCCGGCTGGCCTACGGCGAGTCGCCGTACTCGTACCTGATGACGCGGCGCATCGAGCGCGCGATGACGCTGCTGCGTCGTGGCGACCTCAGCGTCACCGAGGTCTGCTTCGCGGTCGGCTGCTCGTCGCTTGGCACCTTCAGCACCCGCTTCACCGAACTGGTCGGTGTGCCGCCCAGCACCTACCGGCACCACGCGGCGCACGCGACGGCGGGGATGCCGCCGTGCGTGGCGAAACAGGTGACCAGACCGGTCAGGAATCAAGAAGCGCCGGTCACCGAGGACATCACCATTCACACGAGTTTCCTCCCGCACGACGACCCGGGCGCCTCCCTGGCCTTCTAGCGCGACACCCTCGGCTTCGAGGTCCGCGACGACGTCGGATACGACGGGATGCGCTGGATCTGGGCACGGTACGGCTCGCCCTTCCTGCCGTGGCAGATCTTGCGGGCCAGGGCGTGGCGGCCTTCCTCCGCACGGCAGAGATCAGCCCTGCTTCGGCCTGTGCCATCGCTGGTCGGCGAGGGACCACGCCCTCTCCCACTCGGCATCACGGTAGCGGTTCAACAGCACCCGGAGGCCGACCAGGAAGACCAGCAGGATCATCGAGATACCCGCCATCACCCCGATCGCGGTGAGCGTGGCGGCCGTGACCGTCTCCACGCGGCTCTGCGGGGGGTCGGTGGGCCTGCCCGCGGTATCCAGCCAGATCTCGGTGCGCGAGCCGACCGGTACCGCCGAGGGGAGCACGACCTGGCCGGTGCGCGGGGTCCCGTTCGCCGCCGTCCAGCGCACCGTGCGCGCCTGCCCGCCGAGGCCGGGCTCCGCCGGGCGGGCCGTGCCCACGACCTCGGCGGCGACCGCCCGCCGGTGGGGGGCGGCGAGCTCGGCCCGCAGGCCGTCCTGGTAGGCCTGCCGGCCGAGTCCGACCGCCGGCCACAGCCCGGCGACGAAAAGCAACAGGCTCACCAGCACGGCGACTGTCTCGATCCGGTCCGAGCGTCTGCGCAAAGGGTTGCTGTCGAACCGATGCAGGCGCAGACGGCACCGGATCCGGTAGCCGAAGGAACTCATCGGGCCACCTCCCCCGTGGTGTTGCCTCCACCGTGCGGCGCGTGTACCCGGCGTACCAGGGTCTTTGGCTGGCTGTGGTCAGAGCCGAAAGTCCCTCCCCCGGGCCGACGCGCTGCGGGCGGCCGCCGCCACCCGGGGCAGGGACCTGGCCGGGTGATCTTCCACCCCGATCACGGGGTCCCGGTAGTCCTGTCGAAGAATCCAACAGATATAGCTCTGACCTGCTCTGATGTAAGGGCACCGCAGGACTGGTGTGCCGGTTGGCAGGGCCCCGGCGTTGATTCGCCATGTCCGGTTCCTTCAGGTTGATCAGATGTTGTAGACGGCGAAGGCGTCGTTGTGATCGAGGAGGTCGCGGCGGGCATGGGCGATATCGGCTCGGTTGGCCAGGCGGAC
The DNA here is from genome assembly GCF_040298085.1 of Streptosporangium sp. NPDC001681. Classification (NCBI taxonomy): domain Bacteria; kingdom Bacillati; phylum Actinomycetota; class Actinomycetes; order Streptosporangiales; family Streptosporangiaceae; genus Streptosporangium; species Streptosporangium sp. NPDC001681. The sequence goes on from NZ_JBEOZN010000212.1 coordinate 1,558, forward strand.
GGTGCTGATCGCCAGATTATGGAAAGGCCAGGGCTCTGGCGGCGGCACCCGTCCTGACCTGGGAGTGATCCTCCCGGAATGTCACGTCTCTGGCCCAGTACAGATGGTTTTCCACTCCCCGGTGCGCGCGTTCGTAATGGTTGAGGTGGGTGGGCAGACCGGTGATGCCGAACACGATCTTTTTGCCGGTCCAGGCGCCCTCCAGGTCGCCAATGCCGCGACGTAGACGAAAAGCCTGGCGGGCACCGGGGAACAGGCCGTCATCGGTGTCGACCGTACCGAGCGCCGGGGCCCTGCGTCTCGGGGGACGTCAGCTCTTGTCCGGCACGAGCCGCCAACCGCCGCTCGCCGAGGGCCGCACATAGTGGCCAGGCTCAAATCGCCCCGACTGCAAAACGATGCCCAGGACCAGGGCGAGCTCACCGGACAGCCGGTCGTACCGGGCCTCCTGCGCAGGGTCGTGCGGCCCCTTCCGGCCGTCCATGATCTCCGCGATGTCGTCGTAGACATCGCGACCGCTGTTCCCAAACGGCATATTTCGCTCAGCTGTCATCCGCAACCGGCTCCCCATCGCGTCAATATCCGTGAGGCCTTGAGGACGGAGATCACCAATGGACGACGGGTTCCACGACTATGTGACGCACCGCTACGAGCGGTTGCGACATACCGCGTATCTGCTCACGGGAGACAGGGCGACCGCTGAGGATCTCGTGCAGACGGCGTTGGCCAAGGCGTGGGTGGCCTGGCTGCGGATCGAGGGCGACCCCGACCCGTACGTGTATCGGATCGTCGTCAACACCCATGCCTCCTGGTGGCGCAGGAAGTGGCGGGACGAGGTGCCCGCCGAGCGGCTGCCCGACCGGGCCGATCCACGGGACTTCACCGCCGAGGTCGGCGGGCGGCAGGTGCTTAGGCAGGCGATCGGCACTCTGTCGAGGAGGCAGCGCGCGGTGATCGTTCTGCACTACTTCGAGGAACTCACTCTTATGCAGTGCGCCGACGTGCTCGGCTGCTCCCTGGCCACGGTGAAGACGCAGCTGGGCCGGGCGCTGAAACACCTTCGCATCCACTCGGAAATTCAGATGATAGGAGCGGAACGATGACCTACACCGAAGAGGAGTTGCGCGCGGCGCTGGCCGAGCGTGTCCTCGGTGGTCCCCCCGACGTGCAGCGGATCGTACGGCGAGGCCGCAGGATCAGGCGGCGCAGGATCGCGGTGGGCACGATGCTGACGGGGGCTGCGGCGACCGCCGTGTCCCTCCTGATCCTAGGACCGCGGTCGGGTGACGAAGTGACGGCGGAGATGCCGTTGGCGGTGGGGACGCCGTTGACGGCGGTGACCCGCTCATCCTCGCCCGGCCTACCTCCTGAGAACAGAACATCCGCCGGTTCGGCTCCTCTGATCAAGAAACATGCCTCTCAGACCATGGTCGCCGGTACGGCGGTCACGTTTCAGCCGTTGAGTCCCTACACCTCGTACAAGCTCGTGTGCGCCGACCCGAAGGCGTATGCGGTGATCCAGGCACCCGGCGGCGGCCGCTCGGCCGGCCGGTGCGGGAAAGGCGGCCTGAGCGGCTCCTACGACAAGCAGTCGGTGACCTCCGACTGGTTGAAGCGGCCACAGCGTTTCAAGGTCTGGGTCCTTCCCGAGCCGTCGGCCGGCGGCTCGGGACGCGCCGGCTCCGGGAAGGACTGCGAGAGGGTCAGGAAGGAGGTGGGCCTGTGCGACGGCAGGTATGTGATGAAGAAGCTGCTCGAACCCGGTGTCGTCGAGCGGCTCGCCGCGGAGGTCGGACCGCAATCGGGCCGGTGGGCGTTCGGGATCTACGACCGGGCGGGCGCGACCGCACCGCCGCAGCCGACACCGACGATTACCGTGACCATCAAACCGAAGAAATGACCTCTGACTTCCGCCGACCACCCCGCCATCGCCGTCAGGATCCGCGGCTTCCTGACCTCCGAACCGTCACGCCACGGCTGAGTGACAGATACGGGGGCACGTCACGGCTCTGGCACGCCGGCTTCGACGAATGAGGGAGCCAGCAGTCCAGGGCCCCGGCGTTCTTGAGTTCTGATTGGGTGGCCACGATCTGTACCCGGCGATCACCCGGGCGGCCTGCCGGCGATGCCCTCCGGGCTCGAGCGGCACTAACCTGGGGACACTTTTGTCGTGTCGGGGAGGAGCCCTCTCATGTCGCCGGTTCTGGAGAGTACGGCTCGCGCGCTGCTGCGCAGGGTCGCGGTGGAGCAGTCCCAGGGGCGCCTGCCCTCGCTGGCCGCCGGGGTGATGCGCGACGGGGAGCTGGCCTGGTTCGGCGCGCGAGGCCGGGTGGAGGGGGCCACCCCCACCCCCCTCACCCAGTACCGCATCGGCTCGATCACCAAGAGCCTGGTCGCGGTCGTGGTCATGCGCCTGCGCGACGAGGGGAAGGTGGATCTGCTCGACCCGGTCTCCAAGCACGTCCCCGGTCTCGGGACCGGCGTCGGCGAGGTGACCGTCGCCCAGTTGCTGTCGCACACCTCCGGGCTGAGTGCCGAGTCGCCGGGCCAGTGGTGGGAGCGGACCCCCGGCGTGCCGGCCGAGGAACTGGTCGCCGCGCTCGGGCCCGACGCAGCCAAGCACCGTCCCGGGCGCCGCTACCACTACTCCAACGTGGGCTTCGCCCTGCTGGGCGAGCTGGTGGCCCGCCACCGCGGCGTGAACTGGGCGCGGGCCGTGGACGAGGAGATCCTACGGCCGCTGGGCATGCGCGGCACCACGCCCCGGCCGCGCGCGCCGCACGCGTGCGGCTACGCCGTGCACCCCTGGGCGGACGTACTGCTGCCCGAACCCGAGCATGACGCGGTCGCCATGGCTCCCGCCGGGCAGTTGTGGTCCACCCCCGCAGACCTTGCCCGGTGGGCGGCGTTCGTGGCCGGCGACACCGGCGGCGTGCTCGCCCCGGCCACCGTGGCGGAGATGCGCGAACCCGCGACCGTCGACGACGGCGACGCCTGGACCGGCGGGTACGGTCTGGGGCTGCAGCTGGCCCGCGCGAACGGCCGCCGCCTGGCCGGTCACACCGGCTCCATGCCGGGCTTCCTGGCCACGGTGTGGGCCGATCCGTCCGACAGGGTCGGCGTGCTGTTCATGGCCAACTCCACCTCGGGGGTCAGCCGCGCTCTGCTGACCGACCTGCTGGCGATCCTCGACCAGCACGAGCCAAGCCTGCCCGAGGAGTGGGCGCCCGTCGCCGACAGCGCGGGCCTGCTGGAGCTGACCGGCCCGTGGTACTGGGGGCCCAGCGCGTACGTGCTGCGGCTGCTGCCCGAAGGCGGTGTCTCCCTCAACCCGGTCGGCGGCACCGGCCGGGCCTCCCGGTTCGCCGCCCAGGCCGACGGGACCTGGTTGGGACTGGACGGCTACTACGCGGGTGAGACCCTGCGTGTGGTTCGCGGGCCCGACGGCTCCCCCAGCCACCTGGATCTCAACACCTTCGTCTTCACCCGTACCCCCTACGATCCGCGGGCGGAGGTGCCCGGCGGGGTGGACGAGGGCGGCTGGCGCAGCTGAGCGGCGAGTGCGGCGGCCTGGCCCGCGGGCTCGGCGTACAGGACCTCCACCCGGTGCACCACCCGCGGCGCGGTCAGCGGCACCCCCCGCGTCACTCCGGCCGTCACCGAGGCGGGCAGCAGGACCAGGCCGTTCCCCGCGGCGGCCAGATTCAGCACCGTGTGCAGGTCCTCGCCGTCGTAGCGCAGCGCGGCGCGAAACCCGCCCCCGCCGGCCAGCTCGCGCAGCCGCTCCACCGGTACGGCGACCGGCGCCCGCAGCCACAGCGCGTCGGTCAGGTCGGTCAGCGCCAGGCCGCGCCGGTGTGAGAGCGGGTGGCCGGCGGGCAACACCACCACCAGCTCTTCCTCGGCGACCCCGAACCCTGACAGCGGCCCCACGTCCGGCAGCCGCAACGGATCGCTGGGCGCGGTGATCCCGTCGACGAGGCCGAGGTCGGCCGAGCCCGAGGCGACCTCGCCGGCGACGCGCTCACGGGCGACGGTGCGCAGCCGCACCTCCACCCCCTCCAGAGCGGCCGGGGACAGGCCCCGTGCGATCGCCGGGACGCAGGCCAGCGGGGAAGCCGCCACGGTCAGCCGCCCGGCCGGGCCCGCAGCGGCACGCAGCACGTCGGCGCGGGCGGCCCGGTGGCGCAGCAGCAGCGGTCCGGCGTGTTCCAGCAGGCGCTCCCCCGCCGGGGTGGGCACCACCGGACGGCGGCTCAGCAGCGCCAGCCCCAGGTCGGCCTCCAGCGCGGCGATCTGCTGGGAGACCGCCGACTGGGTGTAGCCGAGCTCGGCGGCGGCGGCGGAGAAGGAGCACCGGTCGGCGACGACCACGAACGTGCGCAACAGATGCGGGTCCACAGAGCATCAGTATCGCTTATCGACCCAGCAGGAATCATCGTTGGCGCTTACCCCGGCAGCCGGGCCAGGATCGGGGCATGACCACCGCGAGGATCGCCCTGGTAGGCGACAAGTCACCGGCCGTCCAGTCTCACACCCGCATCCCCGCGCTGCTGGAGGCGCTGCGTGAGCGCGACGGGCTGAACCTGGACGCCTACTGGATCCCCACGACCGACACCGCAGGCCTGGAGGGGTTCGACGGCATCTGGATGGTGCCCGGCAGCCCGTATCGCAGCGAGGCCGGCGCGCTGAACGCCGCCCGCACCGCCCGCGAGCACGGCATCCCGTTCCTGGGCACCTGCGGGGGTTTCCAGCACGCCCTGCTGGAGTACGCGCGCAATGTGCTGGACATGTCCGTCGCGCACGCCGAGAACGATCCGGGTGCCGAGAACTTCCTGCTGCTACCGCTGGCGTGCTCGCTGGCGGGCCACGAGAACACCGTCCTGCTGGAGCCGGGCTCCCTGGCCGAGAGGGTCATCGGCGCAGAGAAGAGCGTGGAGAGGTATTACTGCACCTTCGGCCCCAACGCCGGCTACCTGCCCGCCCTGGAGGCGGGTGGGCTGTGCTTCACCGGCCACGACGAGGCGGGGCTGGTGCGGGTCCTGGAGTTGCCGGAGCACCCCTTCTTCCTTGCCACCCTCTTCCAGCCGGAACTGGCCGGCGACGGGCGCCGCCCGCACCCGGTCATCGGCGCCTTCGCCTCGGCGTCCGTCAGCCGGGCCAGGTCGGCCGCGCGGGGCGGATCTGTTCGGGGGGCATGACCGGCGGCCGTGAGCGCACCACCTTCTCACACCGTTTCTCATGCGAAATCACTGGTGGAGCGGGTCACGACGCCGCATCGAGCGAAGGCCGGCGTCCACGAGAGGGTGCCGTGGACGCCCGCGATTCACGGGCCTCCAGGTGATGTCGAGGACTCCGGGAGCGCTACGGCGAGCCCTGAGCGAACGCCCGCCTGCTGTGGGCGAGCAACTCGCGCACAGCGGGGTTGTGCGTGCTCCTCCAGATCAGGGTGAGCAGGGCGGGTGCTTCGATGTCGTCGATGAGCAAGGTGGTGAGCCGGTCGCGGTAGTGCGCGGCCATCGACTCGCTGAGGATGGCGACGGCGAGCCCGCGAGTGGCGAGGTCGGCGATGGCGTCGGCGGCGCTGGCCTGCAGCGCGATCACCGGTTGGAGGCCCTGCGCGGCGCAGGCCTGGTCGAACACCGTGCGCAGGCCGGTGCCCGGCGGCATGCACACGAGCGGGTGGGCACCCAGGTCGCGCAGGGTGACCCGGCGCCGCCGGGTCAGGGGATGCCCGGCGGGGACCGCCGCGACGAGCCGCTCGCTGATGATCGTCAACGCGTTCACCCCCTCCGGGGCGGCGGTCGCGGTCCCGGTGAGAGCCAGGTCGACGGTGCCGGCGCGCACCTCCTCGACGAGCCGGTCGGAGTTGTCCTCCAGCAGGGAGATCTCCACGCCGGGATGGGCTCGGTGGAACGCGGCCAGGGCGTCGAACAGCGGTGTGACGGTGCAGCCGATGACCATGCCGACGGTGAGCCGGCCCCGGATCAGGTCGGTCACCTCGCCCACCGCCTGGCCGAGGGCTCCGGCGGCGGCGAGCGCGGCGCGGGCGTGTCCGAGCGCGGCCTTTCCCGCGACGGTGAGAGTGGCGGTGCGCGCCGACCGGTCGAAGAGTTCGGCGCCGAGTTCACGTTCCAGTTGGCGGATCTGGGCGCTGACACCGGACTGGCTGATGTGCACCCGCTCGGCCGCCCGGGTGAAGTTCTGCTCCTCGGCGACCGCGACGAAGTATTCGAGCTGCCTCAGTTCCATACCTGGAAATTCTAGCTACCGGAATATCCATCTTTTGGACTTCTGGTCGGCAGGTGGCCACCCCGGAAGGAGCCGAAGTCCCGGAACCGTCGTCGGGCCACGTGGACGCTTCGGTGGGCGCCGAAGCGTCCGGCTCCTAGTCTGCCGGTCATGACATCTGACCCGCTGGTGGTGAGCGGCCACGCCGAGGTACGGGCCGTGCTGGCCGATCCCCGGTTCACCGTCGACCCCGTACCGCGGCCGCCGTTCGCGCTGAACGTGGCATGGTTGCGCGGTGCGGTCGGCCGCTTCGCCGAGGGATCCACGCACGCCGAGCGCCGGGCCGCCGGCGAGGCGGTGCTGGCCGGGCTGGACCCCGACGCGCTACGCACCGAGGCGTTCCGGCTCGCCTCACGGGACGCCGGCCCGCTGCCCTGTCCCCCGGAACTGGTTCCGGTGCTGGTGCTGGCCGTCGCGCTGGGAGTGCCGGCCCAGGACGGGCCACGGGCCGTGGAGGCCGTCACGGCGCTGGCCCCGGCCTACCTGCCGGGGCGCGAAAAGGTGGACCCCGAGGCCGCCGATGAGGGACTGGCGCGGCTGGCGCGACTCCTGGGCGATCCGGCTCCTGAGCGGCTGGCCGTGCTGGCGGGACTGCTCGCCCAGGCATGCGGCCCCACAGCCGGGCTGGTCCGCGGCGCGCTGGCCACGGCGTCGCAGACGGTGGAGCAGACGGTGGAGGAACTGCTCGACGAGACGTTGCGCCGCGACCCTCCGGTCCGGACGCTGCGGCGCAGGGCGCCCGGCGACGGGAGGGCCGTGGTGCTTGACATCGCGGCGGCCAACCGGGATCCGCGGGCTCTGTCGCACCTGACGTTCGGCGCGGGGCCACGGGCCTGCCCCGGCAGGCGGGTGGCGCTGGCGCTGGCGGCCGGAACGGTCGAGGCGGTGGCCCGATGACATTCGAGCGGTTCAGGGCACTGCACCACGCGGATGAGCCGTTGCTGCTGCCCTGCGCGTGGGACCACGCCTCCGCGGCGGCGCTGGCACGGGCGGGGTTCGCCGCGATCGGGACGACAAGCCTGGGGGTGGCCGCCGCCGCGGGCAAACCGGACGCCGGGCGGGCGACGTGGCAGGAGACGCTGGCGCTGGCACGGACGATCACGGGGCTGGGGATCCCGGTGACCGTGGACATCGAGGCAGGGTTCGGCGAGACGCCCGGCCAGGTGGCCGACCTGGTGGCGCAACTGGCCGGGCTGGGGGTGGCGGGGATCAACCTCGAAGACGGGCGCGGCACCGGTCTGGCGGATGCCTCGGCGCAGGCGAAACTGATCGCCGCCGTCAAGCGACGGGTTCCCCAGGTGTTCCTCAACGCGCGGACCGACGCGTTCTGGCTGGACCTGCCGGATGCGCGGGCACTGGCGCTGGCCAGGGCCCGCGCCTACGCCGAGGCGGGCGCCGACGGGGTGTTCGTGCCGGGCGCGAGCACCGAGCACGACATCGAGGCGCTGGTGGCGGGGACCGGGGTGCCGTTGAACGTGCTCGTCCAGCCCGGCGTGCCGGTACGACGGCTGGCCGATCTGGGCGTGGCCCGGATCAGCTACGGGTCGCTGCTGTTTCGGGTGGCGCTGCACGCGGCCGTCACCACGGCGCTGGGCGTGGCCGATGGTGAACCGGTCACCGCCGGCATCCCGTCCTACGAGCAGGTCGAGGCACTGCACCGCTACCGGCTGGGTGGATTCCTGTGCCGGGAGGAGGCTGGGTATGCCTCGCGTCGTGCGTCGCGCTGAAGCCGCGAGCTCTCGCCGCTGCGTCAGGCGCGGCCGGCGCGTAACCGGACGCTAAAAAAGAGCGCACCACGCCCGCGTCCTCAGCCCAGGCGGCCGGCCTGGGCGAGCAGATATCGCTGCTCGACCAGGTTGCCGGTCAGGGAAGCCGCCTCACGATACAGCCTCGCCGCGCCGGCCGCGTCGCCGGTCATCTGGAGCAGGTGGGCGCGCACCGCGCGTTCGCGTTGCCGGATCAGCGGGTCCTGGCCGAGCTGGAAGCGGCGGTTGAGGTCGTCGAGCAGGGCCAGTCCTCGAACCGGCCCGTACGCTTTGGCCACGGCCACCACCCGGCTCAGCCGTACCGGTGGGATGGGGTTGAGCCGTTCGAGCCACAGGTAGAGCGCCGCGATCTGCGGCCAGTCGGTCTGCTGCGGCGAGGTCGCCGCGGCGTGCACGGCCGCGATCGCCGCCTGCAGCTGGTAGGGGCCGACCTCGCGGCGGTCCCAGACGCTGTCGATCAGCTCGGTGCCCTCGCGGGTGAGGTCGCAGTCCCATCGAGTCCGGTCCTGCTCGTCCAAGGGCACCAGCTCGTCGTGGCCACTGGTGCGGGCGGGACGACGGGCCTCGGTGAGCAGCATCAGCGCGAGCAGGCCGGTGACCTCGGTGTCGGCGGGCACGGAGGCATGGAGCATGCGGGTCAGCCGGATGGCCTCGCTGGTCAGATCGACGCGGGCGAGTCGGTCGCCGGTGGAGGCGGTGTAGCCCTCGTTGAAGATCAGGTAGAGCACCTGCATCGCGGCGGCCATCCGGCTGTCGCGGTCGGTGTCGGATGCGGCTGCCGCAGCCCCCGATGTCACCCTGCTCGTCAACAATGCCGGCGTCGCGACTCGTGCGAACCTCCTGACCGGCGACCTCGACACGCACGTGTTCGGAACCCTCGGCGTGATCCGCGCGTTCGCGCCGGTTCTCGCGTCGAACGGCGGGGGGGCGATCGTGAACATCCTGTCGGTGCTGTCGTGGTTCGCCTCCGGCGGATCGAGTGCCTATGCCGTGGCCAAGGCCGCGGAGTGGAACATGACCAACGCCCTGCGCATCGAGCTCGCCGGCCAGAAGACCCTGGTGCAGGGGGTGCATCT
>NZ_JBEOZN010000213.1:0-10394 GCF_040298085.1 Streptosporangium sp. NPDC001681
CAAGAACGATGACACGAACGAGCAGAAGGACACACCAGAACAGCCGACACAGAATTAGCCCAGCTCAACTGCCTTGATCAAATTGACAGGTTCCGAATCCGGGGCCCGCTCGCGGACCGAGTACGGCCGCTGGTGTCGGCATTGCTGCGCGATGGCGTGCCTGCAGATGGTCCTGAACCACCGCGATGGGCACGCCCCGCCGCTGCTGGAGCTGGCCCGCGAGTGTGCCACTTACGGCGGCTACGTCGAAGACGACCAGGGCGTCATCAAGGGCTTGTTCTACGCTCCGTTCGCGACCTACGTACGCGCCGAGCACAACCTGAACGCGAGCGTGCATCCGCAGCTGACCCTGCAGGAGATTGCCGCTCTGCTGGCTGACGGGCACCTGGTGATGGCCTCAGCGCACAAGGAGATCCGTCGTCCCACGCGACCTGCTCCCGGCAAGGGTGGTCACCTGGTGCTCATCACCGGCTATCACCAAGGCATGGTGCGGTTTCACAATCCGTCCGGCCACACCGATGATGCCCAGCGCGCCGTCGTGCCCGCGTCGGTGTTCGAGGCGTTCTTCGCCGGCCGCGGTATCGCCCTGGCGATGCGGTGAGATTCGGGCCAAGCACCTGGCTACCGGTTTTTACACTGTGACCGTAGAGGCTCTCTCGCTGTCGGCCCGACCCGCGTACCTCGAGTGTGAATCCTGTGAGACTCAGGAGAGGGCTCGGTCGAGCCGGGGGGTGAGGCCCGCCATGCTCTGCCGGTACTGGGTGACGATTGTCGCTTGCGGGTATGTGCGCTCCAAGACGGTGCCGAGGGCGGCGCCCCGGCTGATGATGGCCGCGGCAAGTCGTGGAACGGTGATCGCTAAGGTGCCATATGCGACGGCCTGGTCGGGATCTCCCAGTCGGGCGCAGGCGATTCCCAGATCCAGGGCGGTGATCGCCCGTCGGGTCGGAGACAGCTGGGGCGCCTGCTCGTAGACCTCCATTGCCTGCTGGGCATACCTCTTGGCCTGTTCATCGTGGCCGAGCCACAAGCTGGAGGTGGCGGCCACCGACCAGGCCCGTACGGCATCGGCGCCGAACAGCCCGGATATGTGCGCCGGCAGCCGCTCGGCATCCTCACGCAAGACCGCCAGCGCCTGGCGAGCGGGGTCGGTATGGCCGAGCCGGGCGTGGATGCGAGCCAGCTGCCCGGTCAGGCGTGTGTGCGCCGCGGTCGCGGCTGGCGCAATCGCGGCTCCCTGCTCAGCGGCGTGCAGCGCGTCACGGGGCCGGTCGTCATACAGCAGGGTCGTGGCTTCGACGTCCCATGCCCATGCTGTGATCTCGTCGTGGCCGGCTTCCTCGGCGTGATGGCGTGCGTCGGCGGCGTAGGCGAGTGAGGTGCGTACCTGGCCGCGGTCTTGAGCGGCCCATGCCAGGATCACCGACAGCCACGCGGCGGCGATGTAGAGCTCACGGCGTTGGGCGAGCGTCATGCGCAGGTGCAGCAGTTCGGCGACATGGCGGCGATCGGCGAGCACACTGTGCCACAGCTCTTCTGCGCTGTGGCGGGGATAGGCGTGCCCGTAGTCGCTGATGATCTGGTGAAAACGCTCGATGCTGCGGGGCCCGATCTCGGTCCGCTCACTGTGGCGGGTGAACTCATAAGCTTCACGCTCGGTGTCAGCCAGCGCGCCGGAGACGACGATGGTCGCGTTGAGCCCCAGGCGGAGGGCGTCACGACGCTTCACAGGATCATCCCCCGGCGGGTGTGTGTAGTCGGTGGCGAATCCGAGCTGGACCGGCCCCGTGCTGAACAGCCGGCTGATCCGGTCTTGGTAGTCACTATCAGGATGATGCCCGCTCTCCCATCGACGCCAAGCCCTATCAGCGGTTCCACGTAATGGCAGTCCGGCGGCTTGGCCGATCGCAGCGAGCTGGACAAGCGTTTCAGGGACGGTCCATCCATGGGCGAGCCGATGGCTTTTGAGGAGGCTGTGCCCGCAGCAGGTGTGGATGTCGTGGGCGAGGCCGGACAGGGCCTGTGCGGGCATCTGGTTATAGCCGTAACTCATCCGAGCGCGATCGCGGATCGCGGCGGCGCACTGCGTATCGTGCGGTTGGCCGGTGAGATGCTGCGTCACTGGGATCTCCGGGTAAATGTGGCGCCCCCACCATCTCCCGAGCCGTCACGGAGAGCAATAGGGCACCGGCTGACCTGTCGGCGGACAGTGGATGTCCGCCGACAGGTCAGCACTTGCCACTGGCACAGATCATCGGTCGCGCTGGACAGTCGGACCAGCCCTGGTTGCGGCACGACCGATCGGGTGCTCACCCGTCACCCATTTATAGGCGTCAGGAGAGATGATGATCTTTCGGCGGCTCCGGTGGTGACCGGCACTGTGCCCGCCCGGTCCGCGGGCGGGCGACGGTGAGGCACTTACCTTGCGGCTCAGACCGTCTTTCGGCAGTGGTGTGCCTCTTCAACGCTGTCCTGGCGAGCCAGAGCTGGCAGCGCGCGCAAGGCTTCCGGGCCGGCGACGTCTTCAACCGCCTCAGCGCACGCTTGCATGTATTCCGGATCTACCCGGCCATCAGCCCCAACGGCTCCAGCCTGCACCTGGCGAACGACATCACGGAGTGGGCCAGAGCCGTCGAGGGCGGCCTGTCCTGCTGCTGGTGGGTCAGGAGGCGAGGTAGGGGCCGCGAGGAGTTCGCGGCACCCGCCGACAAGATAGATGACGTGGCCTGCCGGATCGCCGCCGCCCTATATGCGGTGCCGCGCGCGGCTGACGGCATGAGACCAGCGCGGTCACCTGCAAAGAGCACACTCTTGGGTCGCCGCGCTGTACTACCTGTGCGCCCCGGCCGCACCTGGCGGGGGGAGCGCGCGGGGCGGGTGCGGGCCCGCCACGGACACGCCAGACGGAGCCTGCACCGCGAACCCCCCTTTAACACCCCCTGGGAGGACCGTTGAGACCACAGTGGGAAGACCTGCCCCGCACGGTGCAAAAAGCGATCGAGGAGCGGGTCGGCTCGGTTCTCAAGGCCGAGCCTGCCGGAACCAGGCCAGGAGCGGGTGTCGCTGTCTTCCTGCACACCGAGGACGGCAGCACATTCCTCAAGGCCTTGCCCCGTAACAGCCACACCGAGCTCCGGTACGGGCGGGAGCGGCGGGTGAGCACGGTGTTCTGCGACCTGCCGCCTGGCCTGCCGGTGCCGCAGTTGCTGTGGTCGGCCGACCTGGAGGGGTGGCTGGTGCTGCTGTATCAGGATCTCGGTGGCCGTCCGGCGAACCTCTCGCCCGGCTCGCCGGACATCCCGCTCTTCCTGAACACGGTGACCATCCTCAACCGAATGCTCACGCCGTGCCCGGCGATGAGCGAGGCGCCGCCCATCGCCGAGAACCTCGCCCTGATCCACGGCCAAGCCGAGCTGCTCCTGGCCACCATGGACTTGTCGTACCGAGCCCTGTTCGGGGCAGCGCTGAAGGGGGTCGCGCCGGAGGCACTGGCCGGGGACACGCTGCTGCACTACGACCTGACCCCGCGCAACCTCCGGGTCGTCGAGGGGCGGGCGTACGCCACCAGCTGGGTGCTCGCGGCGCGCGGCGCCGCCTGGGTGGAGGCGGCCATGCTGTGCCCTCGCCTCATCCTGGCCGGCCACTCCGCCTCGCAGGCTGAGGCGCTGCTGGGCTTGGTGCCCGCCTGGCGAAACGCACCCAAGGGGCCGGTCACCGCGTTGGCCGCGCTGTGGACACTGCGGCGCCTGCACAAGGCGCGGTTCGGGCCCTACCAGGAGCGCGAGTCCAGCGCGCGCTCTGCGGCGGCGGGCCGGGACTGGCTGCTCTACCGCACCATGGGCCGCCGGACATAGCCCCTTGAGCGCGCAACCAGACCTTCCCCCGGTGATCTGGTTTCAAGGGTGAGCAAGCCGGGAGCCCGCCCGCCCCCGCGGGCTCCCGGCCGTCCGGCTCTGGCCGATCCCTCTGCACGCTGACCGGCACGCCCCGTGGGCCGGTGGGGATCGGCCCAGGGGGGCCGCGCTTCGGGCTGCAGATGCCTGGTGGTGGACAGGTCCAAGCTGCGGCCACTACTGCGAAGGAGAGTGCGCAGGATGAGGATCGGATACAGCTTCTGGGGCTTCCTCGGCCCCGGCATCGTCGACACCCCTGACGGCGGCCGGTTCTGGCGTCGCGGCATCATCGACACCCTGCACGAGCACGGACACGAGGTGATCTTGCTGCAGCAAGACCGCGACCACCTGGAGGCCGGCACCGCTCTGCCGTACTGGTGGGAGGCCGGGTTCCCGCCGCTGGACGTGCTGTTTTGTGAGTGGCGCTGGCCGCTGCCCGGCCGCAACACCACCCCGTGCGGTAGCCCCGGCCACACGTGCGACCTGCACCGGCAGGCTGACCTGGTCGGCCACTACACCGAGGACCTGGCCACGCCAACGGTGCTGTGGGACACCGACCGGCAGATGAGCTCAGATGACCCGCTGCGCGAGATGTCGCACGTCATCGTGTGCGACACCGCACTGTGGCCCTCACCTCCGGCGCCGACGCTCGCCACGATGGTCCCGGACGCCATGGTGGACGCGGCCGACCCGGCGCAGTTGGCGGCCACGCCCCGCCCGTTGGATCTGGCCTACGTCGGCAACCAGTACGACCGCGACGAGGCGTTCGACCGCTTCTTCGCCCCCGCGGCCTTGCGGCTGCGCCACCGGGTGGCGGGAAAGTGGACCCGCACCGAACGGTGGCCGCACGTCACCTTCACCGGGAGGGCCGCGTTCACCGAGGTCACCCCCATCTACCGGGGCGCGCTGGCCACGGTGTTGCTGATGCCCGACCGGTACGCGGCGACCGCGAACATCTCCCAGCGGTTCCCCGAAGCGGTGCTGGCCGGGTGTCTGCCGCTGACCCCGACGACGCTTCTCAACGCCGGCCAGATCACCCCGACAAAGTTGCACGTCGCCAACGGCGACGAGGTGGTGGAGCGGATCGCCTGGCTACGGGAGATCCAGGGCGGCCCGGAGCACGCCGACCTGATCGCCGCCTGCCTGGATCTGCTGGGTCTCTTCCGCCACTCCCGGCAGGTCGGCGAGCTGGAGCGGCTGATGGCCACGTTGACCCGCCCCACCGCCACGAGGGGGAACCCGTGACCGGTATCCCCGCCTCTGTCGGCCTGCCGACCTTCGCGACGTTCCACGACGCCTACCGGGCGGTGCTGCACCAGATCCTCGCCCAGCCGCACCACGCGGCGACCGCGCGGGGCACGACGTTCAGCGAGGTCCTCGGCGTCGGATTCACCCTCACCGACCCACGCCACCGCATTCCCTGGCTAGCGGCCCGCCGCCCGAACATCGTGTTCAACCACGCCGAAGCCCTGTGGTACCTGTCCGGCCGGGCCGACCTCGACATGATCGGCTACTACGCGCCCCGGCTGCGTGCCCTGTCGGCCGATGGCGAGCACCTGACCGGCACCGCGTACGGGCCCCGCCTGTTCGCCCCGGCCGGAGCCTCACAGTGGGAACGCGTCGTCGACCTGTTGCGCGCCGACCCGGGCACCAAACGGGCCGCGATGCTGATCATGCAGCCGGGCGAGTTGCTCGACCCTGCCAACCCCGACGTGGCGTGCACCCTCAGCCTGCAGTTCCTCATTCGTGACGGCGCGCTGCACACCGTGGCGTTCATGCGGGGCAACGACGCCTGGATCGGCGTGGCCTGTGATGTGTTCTCCTTCACGCTGATCGCCGAGTACACCGCTCTGGCGTTGGGCGTCCGGCTGGGGACGTACACACACCTGGTGTCGTCGATGCACCTGTCCGTGGCTGATCTGCCGCGCGCGCAGGCCGCGCGCGCAGAGCCCATCATCTCGGTGCCGGACGCGCCGGCCATGCCGCCCACGAGCCCGGAGGCGCTGGCCACCGTGTTGTCGTGGGAGCAGCGGCTGCGCCTGAACGACACCCCGCTGAGCCTTGAGGCCGACGATGTGACCGGGCTGGGTGCGTACTGGCAGCACGTGCTGCTGCTGTTCGAGGCCTACCGGCAGATCACCCACCAAGACGGCCACGTCGGCGAAGACGTTCTCACCGTGCTGCCCGCGCCTTACCGGTGGCTGCTCGGCGTGCGCTGGCCCGATCGGATCCCGGCCCCGCTCGCCCCCGCCCAGGCGGCGTCATGACCCCCGCCCCTGCATGGGCAGGGATGGGCTGGACGCGCTGGTCGGTCATCTTGCTCAAACCCGACTGCGTGCGCCGCGGCCTCGTCGACGATGTGCTCGCCTGCCTGGCCGAGCACGTGGAGATCCGCGGCCGCCGCGAGGTCACCGTCACCCAAGAGCAGATCTTCGCCCACTACGACGACCTGCTCGCACCGCAGGTGTCGGCTGAATTCGGCCTGGACGTCGTCGCTGATCTGCGCCGCCTGTTCGTCGGCCGGCAGGTGTGTGTGGCTCTCGGCCACGGCCCCGGGGCCCCTGCGCTGCTGCGCGAGCTGATCGGGCCCACCGACCCCAGCCTGGCCGGCCCCGGCACCATCCGCGGCCGGTTCGGCGTCGACAGCCTGACCATCGCCCGCTCCGAAGGCAGGCTCATCGACAACCTGATCCACACCTCCGACCACGCCGACGTCGTGGAGCGCGACTTCGGCATCTGGTACGGCCCCGGCCAGCAGCACCTGCTCACCCCCACCGCCGACAGGAGCACCCCATGACCGCACTCCCCCGTGCCCGGCGCGCTCTGCCGATCCTGACACCCCCGCAGATCGCGGACCTCAAGCCCGAACTCGCCGACGTCATCGAGTACCGCAAGTCTGGCCTGTCACTCAACCACGTGGTGGGATGCCCGCTGGACTGCGGATACTGCGTACGCCACCTGTTTGCGAACTTCGAGATGAAGACGCCCCGCGCGTTGATGAGCGACGAAGCCGCGGTTGAACTGCTGACCGGCCACCGCTACTTCCAGCCGCACACGACACCCGTCCAGGTGTTCAACCGGGCCACCGACCCCATGCTGCCCGTCGTCAAACCCCACACCTTCACCGTGCTGCGGCTCCTGGATGAGCGCGGCCTGAACAATCACGTCCTGATCATCACCCGCTGGAGAGTCTCCCCCGCGGACTGCGCCGTCCTCAACAGCTTCCGCAACATCAAAATTACCGTCTTGGTGACTCACTCGGGCATCGACCATGCCGGTATCGAGCCGGTGGACTCCGCCATCGCCGCAGCCAGCCTGCGCACCCTGTATGAGCACGCCACCCGGTACCGCACCGTTTTGTACTGGCGCCCGATCGTGCCTGGCCTCAACGACTCCGACGACCACATCCAAAAAGCTCTGGAGCTGTCGAAGCACGCGCACGCCACGGTCTTCACCGGCCTGTTCTTCCGGCAGCAGATCGCCGCCTACTACCGCGACCACGGCCTGCCGGAACCATACGAGGACACCGCCCGCCGCAAGATCATGCCCGAGGAAACCGAACAGCGGATCTTGCGGGCGTTCCACCGCCCCGCCGACCAGCAGCTGCCATGGGGGCCGCTGTTTCGCAAGACGAGCTGCGGCGTCGCCTACGCCCACCACGAGGCCGACTACAACGGCCACTACGGCATCCGCGAGCTCTGCGACATCTGCCCCCTGGCCCAGCTCAACCTGTGCCGAGACGCCTGGAAGACCCCCGACCTCGCTCACGTCACCGGCCAAGCCCACGCCCTCGGCGCGGTCGGTGAGGTGACGATCACCGACCGCGCCATCATGGTTGAGGGCCTGGACGAGCCGCCGCGCTACTACCTGCAACACACCCACGGCTACCAAGTCCACGACCGCAGCAAGCCCCACCACTACCGCCGGCACGGCCGAGCAGACATCGGCTGGCCGACCACCTAGGAGAGAGCGTGAACTTCGGCACCTGGCCGCGCCTGCTCGTCGTCGATGTGGAAGGCAACGGGGCCACCCCGCCCGACCTCGTAGAAGTCGCGACCATCCCCATCACCGCAGGCCGGCCAGTGCCTCAATCGGCGCACTCCACCCTGATCCGGCCCCCGCGGCCCATCACCGCGTTCGCCACCCGCATCCACCACATCACCAACCACGACGTCGACAGCGCTCCCCGCTGGGAGTCGATCGCCCGGGCGGTCCAGGCGAACCTCGACGGCGTGTGGATCGCCGCCCACAACGCTCACGTGGACTACACCGTGCTGCGCCGCCACCTGCCGGACTGGCAGCCGGACGGGGTCATCGACACTCTGCGGCTGGCTCGCGCCACCCTGCCCGACGCCCCCGGCCACAGCCTCGATGCGCTCCTGGCCCACACCGCTATCTGCCTGAGTGGCATCAGCGGGCAACGCCACCGCGCCGGGTTCGACGCCCACGCCACCGCGCTGCTCCTGGTCAACCTCGCCGCCCACTACCCCACCTGGGACGCCCTCACCGCAGCGGCCATCCCCCCGGGCATGCCCGGCCACGCCACCCCTGACCATGAGGAACAAACCCTATGGTGAGCGCCCCCATCCACCTTGGCATCGCCGGCACCCACGGCACGAACACCACAACCCTGGCTCGCCGCATCGAGATGGAGTTACGCGGCACGGGCTTGAGCGTGGCACGCATCGGCGGTCTCGCCAAATAAGCCGCTGAGCGTGGATTTCCCAAGATGACCCGACACACCCCCGCCTCCACCGAATGGATCATCACCTTCGGAGCCGCGGCCGCCCTGCACGCGGAGCTGACAGCCGACGTCGTCATCGTCGACGGCACCGCCCACAACGCCTTGGCCTACTACCTCGCCGCTGTGCAACATCACGGCCGACAGCCCCCACCCGATGACCTCGACCACCTGACCACTCTCGCCCGCCTCCACACCCGCCGCCAGATTCTGATCATGGCAACCGTCTTAGACCCCGCCGCCCCGTTCGAAGCCCACCACGGCAAAGACCCCGACTACCCCGATGCCGCTTTCCGGGCCGCCGTCGACCAGCAGCTCCACCGCCTCCTCGCCGACCAGCGCCCCGACTACCTCGCCGTCTCCCCGCTCGATCACGCCCCCGCAGTCCAAGCCGCCCTCACCACCGTCATGGAAAGACTGGACACGCCATGAACGCCCCCTTCCCCGGTGGCGCCATCACCATCGCCGGCAAGCGAATCTCCCGCCTTGGCTTGGGCACCATGCGCCTGACCGGCCCCGGTACCTGGAACACGCCCAGCAACATCACAAGCGCCATCACGGTGCTTCGTGACGCCATGACGCTGGGCATCACTCATATCGACACCGCCGACGCCTACGGCCCTCACACCGTCGAAGAGCTCATCCGCCAAGCCCTGCACCCCTACCCCGACAACCTCCTGCTGGCCACCAACGTCGGAATGATCCGCCCTGGCCCGAACATCTGGAAACCACTCGGCCGGCCGGACTATCTGCGCGCCGCCACCGAAGCCTGCCTGCGGCGCCTGGCCGTCGACCGCATCGACCTGTGCTACCTGCACCGGGTCGACCCCACGGTCTCGCTGGCCGACCAGATCGGAGCACTCGCCGACCTCCAAGCCGAAGGAAAGATCGCAAGCATCGGCCTGTCCAAGGTCACCTCCGAGCAGATCCGGCAAGCCTGCGAAGTCGCCTCCATCGCCGCCGTACAAAACTGCCTCAATCTCGATGAGCCCGACGACCCAGCGCTGGCCTACTGCGCAGACAACAACATCGCGTACGTGCCGTACCGGCCGCTGAACGCAGGCCGGCTTACCGCCACCGCTGGAATCGAAAAGTCCCTGTGCCGGCTCCTGGGCCTCGGCGAACACGTCGCCCCGATCCCCGCCACCAGCGACCCGCAACACCTGACCTCCTTAGTGCGGGCCGCCAGCCAGCGCCTCCCAGGACCCCATTGACCGCACCTCATGAGCGGCGCGGCCCGGCTCGGCGGGCCTGGGCCGTACCGGGTGCGGGTGGCCGACCCCCTGCGGCTGGTCGCCCAGGACCCCTCGACCGGGCCGATCCCGCTGGCGGCCGCGCACACCGCCGAGGGCCTGCAACAGCTGCTCGGCGTCATCGGCGCCGGTCAGGTGCCCGACGTGGAGACGGTCACCGAGCACCTCGCCGAGATGCGGGCGGCCGCCGCCAGCGACGGCACTGGAGGCTCACGTCCCTCGGCCCGGCGCGCTGCCAGCTCGTCGGCCACCCGGGCGTGCTCAAGGGCGTCGAGAGCGCGTGCCTAACTGTGCCCCCTTGCAGGGGCGACAAGGATCGTGATGGGCACACTGACCGTGGTTGTGCTCTGTCGTTCGCGGTCGTTGTCTCGGTGGTGTTCGTGCTCTCTTCGCCGTGTCGTCGTCTTCTCCTTCTCAGAGGGCGGATCGCGAGGCGATGACCCTTTGACAGAGCCTTCTGCTCGCCTGGCCGTCTTCACGCTGGATGTCCCGGCCATCCTCATTTTG
>NZ_JBEOZN010000214.1:0-10374 GCF_040298085.1 Streptosporangium sp. NPDC001681
CCGCTCGCCCTTCCTCGCCCCCCCCCCCCCGGGCCCCCCCGCCGGGCCCGCCCCCCGGCCGGGTGTACCGGGGGGGGGGGCGCGGGCCGTTCCGGTGCGGATGGCCGACCGGCTCTCCCGCCCTGGCCGGGCTGGGCGCCCGCCCGGATCCGGTGCCCGGTGATGCTCAGTGCTTGGCGAAGTTCTGGGTCCAATAGATGCCACGTGAGCTGTTGGCCACGCCCACCCCGAGGTGGGTGTAGGCGCAATTCATGATGTTGGCCCGGTGACCGGAGCTGTCCATCCAGCCCTTCACCACTTCGGCAGGGGTGCGCTGGCCCATCGCGATGTTCTCGGCCCAGGCACGCATCGGGCTGAACCCGCTCGCCTTGATACGGGCGGTCATGTCCCGGCCGTCGAGTGAGGTATGGCTGAAGTAGTTCTTGGCGGCCATGTCGTCGGAGTGGCCCTGCGCGGCCGAGCGCAGCTGGGGGTCGGAGACGAGTGGAGCGCAGCCGCCCTTCTGCCGCTCGGCGTTGGTCAGGCGCACCACCTCCTCGGAGACGGCGGACCCTCCTCCCGGTGCGGGGGTGGGGGCGGTGGTGGTGGCCGTCGGGGTGGGGGCCGGGGCGGTGGAGGTGGAGCTCGGGGTCGGGGTGGCCGCGGGGGAGCAGGCGAGCCTGACGGCCTTGGAACGGCTGACGTTGCCCCGGTAGTCGGTGACGACGGAGTAGTAGACGCCGGGGGCGCACGCCAGTCTCACGGTCACCCGCCCGTTGGTCCCGCGCAGGGAGGCGCTCTTGACGACCGGGTCGGCGCCGGCCACGGCGCGCTTGATGCGGATGCGGACCAGCGCGGTGTCGTCGCAGCCCAGCCGGGCGGCGGAGGCCTGGATCCGTCCCGCCGCGGTGACGTACGGCTTGGCGGCGTACACGCGGCACTCGGCCAGGGGGGCGGCCGCGGCGTGCGCGGTGGCGATCGGCGTGCTGAGGGCCGCCAGGCTCCCGAGGCACAGCAGTACCCCTAGCGGTCTGCGCATGTCGGTTCCTCCAGTTGGTGAGACGCTGGACGGTTCCGCATTCTGTCGGGGACAGATCGGCCTTGTCAGCAAATTACCGACATTAATTGTGGGCTCCAGGTAAACCAGAGTGATCACATAGGCGTCTGGGGTCGGCGATGCACCGGTCCAATTTTGGGGTGATCTACCATGGAAAGTCCCTTTGTGGCCTGTCTGAGCTGGACATTCATGACATCGGCCGGTAGGGAGATCGACTGGACCGGGTCGGGCGAAGGGTGCCCCTCGGAGCGGAAGGGAAAAAATATTCACGTTGCCCGGGGCCTACCAAGCGGTCGCTCGCTGCGATTGAATATGGCATGATCTCCCCGGCGCCATCCCCCGCCGTCGTCACCGTGCCGCGCGGCGTGCGCATCGGCTACGGTGTCGGCTCGATCTGCACCGCGACCTTCTCCACCGTCCCCGGGCTGCTGCTGCTCTTCTACATGACGAACGTGCTGGCGGTTCCCGCCTGGATCGCCGGGGTGGTGGCCTTCCTCCCCAAGCTCTGGGACATGTTCATCAACCCCTGGGTGGGTCAGCGCTCCGACCGGACGGTCTCCCGCTTCGGGGCCCGCCGCCCGTGGATGCTGCTGGGCGCGCTCACCCTGCCGGTGGCCTTCGCGCTCACCTTCGCGGGCCCTCCGCTCACCGGCCTGTCCGCCGCGCTGTACGTCGGCCTCTGCTACTTCCTCACCGCGACGGCCTACGCCTTCTACGAGGTGCCGTACAAGGCGATGCCGGCGGAGATGACCGACGACTACCACGAGCGCTCCTCCCTGCTGCAGTGGAAGATGGTCTTCGTCGGTCTGGGGATCCTGCTCTCCGGGGCCGTCGCGCCGGTGATCGCGGGCACCGAGGTCTCCGGCTACCGGACCATGGGGCTGGTCGTCGGCGCGGCGCTGCTGCTGTCGATGCTCGCCTCCTTCTTCGGCACGGCCCGCGCCCCGATGGTCGCGCGGGCCGAGGCGGAGCCGTCGCTCGGCGCCCAGTTCACCGCCGCCCGCTCGAACGGGACGTTCATGGTGCTGCTCGGGCTGAGCTGCGCCCAGATGCTCGCGGCCGGGATCATGCTGGCCGGCGCACCGTACTTCGCCACCTACACGCTGGGTGATCCGGCGGCGACCACCACGCTCTTCGTGAGCCTCGTCGGCCCGCTGCTGATCACCATGCCGCTCTGGGTCTGGCTGTCCAAGCGTTACGACAAGCGCGGGGCGATGATCCTGTCGTCGGCGCTGTTCACGGTGGGCACCGTCGGGATGGTCTTCTCGGGACCGCTCGGCTCGGTGTACGCGCACGCCTGCGTGCTTCTCGTCGGCATCGGTTACGCGGGTTTCCAGCTGCTGCAGTTCTCGATGCTCTCGGATGTGATCGTCCATGACACGCTGGTCACCGGAAAGCGGCGTGCGGGGGTGTTCACCGGGCTCTGGACCGCCGCCGAGACCGTGGTCTTCGCGTTCGGCGCGCTCATCCTCGGCTGGCTGCTCGGCGCGACCGGATTCGTGGAGTCCGACCCCGCCACACCGGTCGCGCAGCCCGAGTCGGCGACCACGGCCGTGCTGTACGGCGCGACGCTGCTGCCCGCGCTGCTGATGGTGGTCAGCATCCTGCTGACCATGCGCTACACCCTGACCGCGGAGAAACTCAGGGAGGCCGGAGCCGGGGTGACCGAGGCAGCGGAGACAGCGGAGACCCAGGCCGACTGAGGAGGATGACCGGGTCCGGTTCGGGGTGATCGCGGCCCGGGCCCGGGAGGGCCGGGCGGTGGGGTCATGACAACAGCTGAGGCGTGATCATCAGGAAGCCGCAGTCGCCGAAGGAGACGACGTCGCCCGGCCGGACCTTCGCCGGGCCGACCAGGCGCCAGTCGTTCAGCCGGGTGCCGTTCAACGAGCCGAGGTCGACGAGGACCCAGCCGTCCTCGTCGCGGCGGAGCTCGGCGTGCACCCGGGAGACGGTCAGGTCGGCGAGGACCAGGTCGCAGGCGGAGCCCCGGCCCACCACGTAGCGGGCCCGGTCGTCGGCGGGCAGTGCCAGCCTGGGCAGTCTGGGACGCCGCCAGGCCGACTCCACCCGCTTGGTGAAGTCGGAGGCCGAGGCGACGACCTCGGTGATCATGCGGCGGAACCGGCCGCGTTGCGGCAGGTCGGCGACGAGATTGTCGAGTTCGCCCTGGTTGCGCGCTCGCAGGGCCATATCGACGCGACCGAGGAACGTGTCGTGCGACAGATGCCCCTCGACAGCACGGTCACGGAGCTCGTTGATCGCACGATCGCGATCCCCGTCGGAGGCGCGGGACGGGGGATGCGTCGAGCTCATCCTCCGAGTATCGGCCCCAAGGGCGGAACCTGTCCAGAATATGCAGATCTCTTGCAACTGACATACTGGGTATGCATACTCAGTATGTATGGCGATTCGACAAGGGCTCCTCGCCCTGCTGAGCCAGGGACCTCGCTACGGCTACCAGTTGCGCGCCGAGTTCGAGGCGTCGACGGGGGCGACCTGGCCGCTCAACATCGGTCAGGTCTACACGACGCTCTCCCGGATGGAGCGCGACGGCCTGGTGAGCCCCGGTGAGCAGGACGAGCAGGGCCGGGTCGTCTACTCGATCACCGAGGCCGGTCGGGCCGAGATGGAGCGATGGTTCGGCACCCCCGTCGTCCAGTCGGACCGGCCTCGGGACGAGCTGGTCATCAAGCTCGCGATGGCGGTCACCGCCGCCGCAGACGTACGGCCGATCATCCAGGCCCAGCGCACCGCGACCATGCGCACGCTGCAGGAGTTCGTCCGCGCCAAGCGCGCGAACGTCGAGGGCCCGGCCCAGCGGCTGGTGCTCGACTCGATGATCTTCCAGGCCGAGGCCGAACAGCGCTGGCTCGACCACTGCGAGGCCGTGCTCACGGCCACTGCCGAACCTCCGACCCCCTAGGTGCGGGCTTTCCGGAAACAGGCCCGGGAACGCCAGGTCCCGGCCACGGGATCTCGACGCGGGCCCTTCAGACGTAGGAGACAGACTTGACATCCTTCCCCCACTCGAATCCAGCGCTCCGGACGCCGGAGGGACCCAGATGACCCTCGGCCCCGTCGTGCGGCTCGCCGAGGTGACCCGTACGCACGGCGCGGGATCGCAGGCCGTGACGGCACTGCGCGGGGTGAGCCTCGACGTCGAGGCCGGAGAGCTGGTCGCGGTGATGGGCCCCTCCGGGTCGGGCAAGTCCACCCTGCTCAACCTCGCCGGCGGCCTGGAGGGGCCCACCTCCGGATCGGTGACCGTCGAGGGCACGCCGCTGGCGAGCCTGTCGGTACGGGAGCTCGCCGGGCTCCGGCGCAGGCACGTGGGTTATGTCTTCCAGGACCTCAACCTGATCCCCTCGCTCACCGCGCTGGAGAACGTGACCCTCCCGCGCGAGCTGGACGGGGTCGCCTTCAAGGTCGCCCGCCGAGAGGCGTTGGAGGTGCTCGCCGAGGTCGGCGTCGGCGAGGTCGCCGACCGCTTCCCCGACGAGATCTCCGGCGGCCAGCGCCAGCGGGTCGCCATCGCCCGCGCGCTGGTCGGGGAGCGGCGGCTGTTGCTGGCCGACGAGCCCACCGGCGCGCTGGACACCCCGACCGGCGACGACATCCTCCGGCTGCTGCGCACCCGCTGCGACGCGGGAGCCGCCGTGCTGCTCGTCACCCACGAACCCCGCTACGCCGCCTGGGCCGACCGGGTGGTCTTCCTGCGCGACGGCGAGATCGCCGACTCCACCGCCGTCCCCTTGGAGAGCGCCCGATGAGCGCGCGAACGGACACCCGGTCACGAGGCGGGAGGATCTCGTGAGCGCCTTGCTCGCCGCGCTGCGGATCTCCCGCAGGGACGCCCTGCGGGCCGGCGGCCGCAGCGCGCTGATCATGCTGATGATCGGCCTGCCCGTCCTCGTCATCACGGGTTTCCTGACCCTGGTCGAGACCGCCGACATCAACCCCCGCGAGGGCCTCGGCGCGGAGCTCGGCACGGCCGACGCCCTGATCCGGATCGCCTCGGTGCAGGGGGAGGTGAGGCAGGACATCAGAGGCCGGATGTGGTCGAGTAACGAGGCGTCCAGTGGTCCCGCGCGGCCCAGGACACAGGCCGAGGTGGGAGATCTCCTCGGGCCCGGGGTCCGGTTCCTCCCGGCGAACGAGGGCAGCGTCGACTACCTGGCCGCCGACGGCCGCGACCACGTGAGCGCGCTCGAGGTGGACCTGCGAGACCCTCTGACTGCGGGAATGTACCGCCTGGTCGAGGGCCGGTTCCCGGCCTCCGCCCAGGAGATCGTGGTGACCCCGGAGCTACTGGGGCGGGGGGCTCGCCTCGGCGCGCCGCTGGAGGTTACGCGGGACAGGAAACCGATGAGGGTCGTCGGTGTGATCGAGCACCCGCACCGGACCCGTGCCACGGAGATCGTCGGGCTCCCCGGCACCCTGCTCTTCGCCCAACCCGGTACCCAGGGCACCAACTGGCTGGTCGACACCCCGGGACCGGTCACCGGGGCCGTCGTCCAGCGGCTGAACGCGGTCGGACTCCTGGTCCAGTCCCGCGCCGTCATCGAGAACCCGCCCGACCGCGACTGGCTCACGCCTTCGGGCAATGAGAACCGGCCCGTGGCGATCGGACTCGCCGGGGTCATGATCGTGCTGGAGGTGGTGCTGCTGGCCGGCCCCGCCTTCGCGGTCGGCCTCCGGCGCCGCCGCAGGGAACTCGCGCTGATCGCCGCCCAGGGCGGCTCACCGAGGCAGCTGCGTTTGATCGTCCTCGCCGACGGCATCGTTCTCGGCGGCGGGGCCGCGGCGCTCGGCCTGGTCCTCGGCGTGGGCCTGGCGTCGCTCTCGGCCGCACTGGAGGCGGGCCGGCTGATCGGCGCGATCGGCCCACTGGAGATCCCCTGGCTCCCGATCGTGGGCGTCACCCTGCTCGGCGCGGGAAGCGGGGTGGTCGCCGCCCTGGTGCCCGCCGTACAGGCGGCCCGCCAGGACGTGGCGGCGGTGCTCGGCGAGCGCCGGAGCATGGTGCGCGACCGGGTGGGCCGCCCGGTGCTGGGCCTGATCCTCCTCGCGGCCGGAGTCGCGGCGACCGTCCTGTCCATCAGGTACGACGTGGTCTGGGTCTTCGCCGCCGCGGTCCTCACCCAGTTCGGGCTGGTCGCACTGGCACCGAGGCTGGTCAGGAGTGCCGCGGCCCTGGCCGCCCGGCTCCCGCTACCCTTCCGGCTGGCCGCCCGCGACGCCTCCCGCCACCGGGGCCGCACCGCTTCCGCCGTCGCGGCGGTGATGACCGCCACGGCCACGGTCGTCGCGGCCGGCATCGCGGTGAACAGTAACTTCGCCCAGAACCGGGACGCCTTCCAGGCGGTCGTCCCGGCCGGGAGCACGACGATCGAGGCCGGTGACCTCGACGACGACCGGTGGGCCACGCTGAGAGCCACCGTCGGGCGCGTGCTGCCCGGGGTGCCACTGGTCGAGGCCGCCGTGCTCAAGGACACCAGGGGGGCGTCCGTCTGGATGGAAATCCGGCCCACCGCTGAGAACGCCGAGGACGAGAGGAGACGCTTCTATGGAAATCTTCCCATCGGAGACGAACGGCTGCTCACGCTCGTGCAGGGACGGCGGGACCCCGTGGCGGCGGCCGCGCTCGCCTCGGGAAAGGCAGTGGTGTTCGATCCCCGCCTGGTGCGGGACGGGAAGCTCACCCTGAACCCCGTCGTGACGGCGACCGCGGTCCCCTCGGGAGAGGCCGTGGTGTTCGACGACGAAACCGCGATACCCAGGAACATCGTGGTTCCCGCCGTCCTGGCCAGGGCCGCCGATCCCCGGCACGCCGTCGCGGTGCTGCCAATCGCCGCCGTACGGAACGCCGGGCTGAAGACCGAGCCCCGCGTCCTGTACGTCGACCCGGCCGCACGCCGGCTCACCGAACGGCAGGGAGTGACGCTGGAATGGGAACTCGCGGCAGTGGTTCCCGGGGCCGACCTCTACGTCGCCGTCGAGCGCGGATTCCAAGGCGACATCGTCCCCGAGATGTGGCTGCTCCTGGGCGCGGCGGTCATCCTGGTGCTGGGTGGCACGTTCGTCGCCACCGGGCTCGCGGCGGCGGACATGCGGCCCGACCTCACCACGATGGCCGCCGTCGGGGCGCCGCCAGGCACACGCAGGCTGGTCGTCGCCGGGCAGGCCGGATTCATCGCGGGGCTTGGCGTGCTGATCGGCGCGGTGGCCGGCGCCGTGACGGGAGTCGCCGCGACCTGGCCTATGACGGTTCGGACACACGGGGTCTTCTCATTCCTCCCGCCGGGCGTGCCGACGGTCGAGATCCCCTGGCTTCTCCTCGCGGCCGTGGTGATCGGTCTGCCGGTGCTGGCGGCTCTGCTGGCGGGGGCGTTCACCCGTGCGAGGGTGACCCTGACCCGCAGGACCGGCTAGCTGTATTGACCACGAACGTTGTTGACAGTTGGGCTTGATCAATAGCGAAGACCTCCGATGTGGTGGAGGTGTCTAGGCTCCACACCACACACGGAGGTCTTCGTGTCCCGCGAGCCCGGAGTCAGTCGGTGACGTCGGCGCAGACCACGTGGGCGCCCAGCTCGACCATCCGCTGCTCGCTGCGGGCGTCGGCGACCCTGGCCATCAGGATCGGCGCCTCGCTCGCGGCGAGCTGCGGCAACCGGGCGCGCACCCCGCGATGGATGTCCCTGACCACGTCCTCGGCCGCCGACATGTGCACCTTCACGTGCAGCATGATTCCCGGGGCGCCGGAGGAGGTACTGGCCTCGGAGATCCACACATGATGGACGAGCGGGTAGTCGACGAGCAGGTGCGAGATCGCGGCGCGCAGCGCGGGCAGGATCGGGTGCTCGCACCGCCGGTAGCCGGGATCCACCATCTGCATCGGCCCCGACAGATGGGGCCGGGGCGCGGGGATCCACGGCTGGGCGGGTGCGGCGGGCACCGGCGTCCGCTGCGGGCGCACCGGCGCGGGACGCGAGACCGTGGCCATCGCCCCGGTCGCGTACGCCGTCGGCGTCGCGCTCGACAGCACGGGCGCGGGGCCGCTGCGCTTCGAGAGCAGGTACCGCTGGAGATCCTCGATCGGCACGGCCGCGGCCGCGGGTCCCGCCGCGTCGATCACTATCTCCCGCACGCCGGTGACCCGCTGGATGTCGAGGACCGTGTCGGCGTCGCACGCCGACAGTGAGTGGCCGCCACGGTGCCGCGCGTAGGTGTCCGCCGAGGTGTACCCGAGCAGGACACGCTCACCGGCCTGCGTCGTGCCGAGCACGACGGAGCGGTCAGGTCGCACGGCGACCAGGAGTCCCCATTCGGCAAGCGCCGCCAGCAGCCGGTGCGGCTCGCCGTGCTGCGCGAGGACGTTGCCGAGAGCGGGGTTCCCGATGCTCATATGAGGAACGATAGGTAGTGACCCACGGCTTATCAGGGTAATCGCGAAGTTTTCTTAGGATCAAGACCAACTTGAATTTTTGGCGCATGGGATGCGTCAGGGGCGGGTACCGGCGTGCTGGATCATGGAGGCGGTCGCGTCTCGCATCTCGGGACACTCGTGAATACGTTCACAAGCGCCGATAGACTACGTGAGGTCCGTGCACCCTCACCGCCTAGTAAGGATCCAGCCTGTGAACAAGCCCGTCGTACTGGTCGCCGAGGAACTTTCCGAGGCCGGTCTCGCGGTCCTGGGCGCGGACTTCGAAGTCCGCCACACCGACGGCGCCGACCGTGCCCAGTTCCTGCCCGCGCTCGCCGACGTGGACGCGCTCATCGTGCGCAGCGCCACGCAGGTCGACGCCGAGGCGATCGCCCACGCGCCCAAGCTCCGCGTCGTCGCCCGCGCCGGTGTCGGTCTGGACAACGTCGACGTGGAGGCCGCCACCAAGGCAGGCGTCATGGTGGTCAACGCGCCGACCTCCAACATCACCAGCGCCGCCGAGCACACCGTCGCGCTGATCCTCGCCTCCGCCCGCAACGTCGCCCAGGCGCACTCCGCGCTCAAGGGCGGCGAGTGGAAGCGCTCGAAGTACACCGGCGTGGAGCTCGACGAGAAGGTCGTCGCCATCCTCGGTCTCGGCAAGATCGGCCAGCTGGTCGCGCAGCGCCTCCAGCCGTTCGGCGTCGAGCTGATCGCCTACGACCCCTACCTGCAGCCGGCCCGCGCCGCGCAGATGGGCGTCCGCCTGGTCACGCTGGAGGAGGCCCTGCGCGAGGCCGACTTCATCACGGTGCACCTGCCCAAGTCCAAGGAGACCATCGGCCTCATCGGTGACAGGGAGCTGCACGCGGTCAAGCCGAACGTCCGCCTCATCAACGTCGCCCGCGGTGGCATCATCGACGAGAACGCCCTCTACTCCGCGATCAAGGAGGGCCGCGTCGCCGGGGCCGGCATCGACGTGTTCCCGAAGGAGCCGGTCACCGACAGCCCGCTCTTCGAGCTCGACCAGGTGGTCGTCACCCCGCACCTGGGCGCCTCCACCCACGAGGCCCAGGAGAAGGCCGGCACCCAGGTGGCGCGTAGCGTGAAGCTCGCCCTGGCCGGGGAGTTCGTGCCCGACGCGGTCAACGTCCAGGGCGGTGCCGTCGCCGAGGACGTCAAGCCGGGCCTGCCGCTGGCCGAGAAGCTCGGCCGGGTGTTCACGGCTCTCGCGGGCGAGGTCGCCACCAAGCTCGACGTCGAGGTGCGCGGCGAGATCGCCGCCCACGACGTCCGCGTGCTGGAGCTGGCCGCGCTCAAGGGTGTCTTCACGGACGTGGTCGAGGACTCCGTCACCTACGTCAACGCCCCGCTGCTGGCCAAGGACCGCGGCGTCTCGGTCGAGCTGGTCACCAGCGCCGAGAGCCCCGACTGGCGCAACGTCGTGACGGTCCGCGGCGTCCTCGCCGACGGCCGTGCGGTCTCGGTCTCCGGCACCCTGTCGGGTCCGCGGCAGATCACGAAGATCGTCGAGGTCAACGGCTACCAGATGGAGATCGAGCCGACCGACCACCTGTCGTTCTTCACCTACACCGACCGCCCCGGCGTCGTCGGCGTGGTCGGCCGCATCCTCGGCGACCACTCGATCAACATCGCCTCGATGCAGGTGGCCCGGGACGTCAAGGGCGGCAAGGCCCTCATCGCGCTCACCGTCGACACCGCCATCCCGGCCGAGGTGATCGACCAGATCGGCGCGGAGATCGGCGCCGACAGCGGCCGCTCGGTCGACCTGGCCGACTAGGCCCTGTCCCGCGGATCTTGCCGTGGCGAGGATCGGTCAGGTGGTGTCTCGCAAGGCGGAGGAGGGAGCCGCAGCGTGCTGCGGTGACCGACGACAACGCGGCGA
>NZ_JBEOZN010000215.1:0-10127 GCF_040298085.1 Streptosporangium sp. NPDC001681
GGGAGCCGCAGCGTGCTGCGGTGACCGACGACAACGCGGCGAGGCGCCGCCTGACCGACCGCGGTAGGCAAAAGATCCGCAGGACAGGGCCTAGTTGAGCCGGAAGGTCTCCACGAACGTGTCGACATGCCCGCTGGCCTCGGCCCACTGCCCGGCGGGTGCGAAGAACCAGAACATCCCGACGCCGCCGGAGTCACGGATGACGCATCGGGCGTACAGCCGGAAGGGCATGCCCGACGCGTCCTTGTGCGCGAAGCCGAACTCCAGCTCGGCACCGTCGCCCCCGGCGACGGAGATCGGGCGCCGGACGAGTTCCCGGTAGGAGTCGGGCGCGAACGTGTCCTTCCTGAGCGCGTCGCGCAGCTCGTCGAGGATGGCGGCAGGGGCCCGGGTCTCCTTCCGGCTGAGGTTCGCGAAGGCTCCCAGGTACCAGGAGGACGAGGAGAGGATCGAGCTTTCCGGCCGGCTCCAGCTCACCTGATCCTCGGCCTCGTCCTTGGTCCAGCCGTCGGGCACCGCGATGGAGAATCCACGGGAATCCTTGTGGAGTGTGAAGCCGCGCGGCAGCGAGTCAGGTACCGGGGAGGACGGCGGGTTCTGGCCGGATTCACCACCGGAGCCCGTGGGGGCCGTCGAACCTGCGCCGGGACCGGGCGTTCCGGCGCTCTCCGGCGTGGCGGAGCCGCCCTGGACTCCCCAGATCACCGCGGCGGCCACGGCGACCGCCAGCACAGCCGCCCCCGCGGCCACCATCACCTGGGGGCGAGGCCACCGGGAGGCGCCGGATCGGGCATGATCGCTCGAAGAGGTCGGCCCGGTCCCGGCCGGGGCGGCGCCCTGGGCCCGTCCGCCGTCTTCGGCCGGACTCGGGGCCTGCCAGGCGGGTCCGGCGTACCCGGTCGGACCCGGGATCTGCCAGGAACGTCCGTCCTCCGGCGAACGCGCGTTCACCCGGTCCGGTGCGGCTCCGGCGGCCACCGGCGCGAGCAGCGCCTCGGCCTGGCCGGCCGTCAGCCGCTCGGCGGGATCCTTCCTGAGCAGGCCCTCGATGACCGGGCCGAGCCGGTCCGCGTACCGGGTCGGCGCCGCCGGGCGATTGATGATCGCCGCGATCGTGGCCATCGGGCTCTCCCGCTCGAACGGCCTGCGGCCCTCCACGGCCTCGTACAGCGTCACGCCCGTCGCCCACAGGTCGGAGGCGGCCGAGGCGCGCTCGCCGCCGAGCTGTTCCGGCGCGAGGTAGGGGATCGTGCCGAGCAACTGCCCGGCACCGGTCAGATCCGTGGTGTCGTGGACCGCCGCCGCGATCCCGAAGTCGGTCAGCACGGCCCGGTCGCCCCTGAGCAGGATGTTGGCGGGCTTGACGTCGCGGTGCACGATCCCCGCCGCCTCCGCCGCGGCCAACGCGGAGATCACCCGCAGCCCGATCTCCGCGACCCTGGCCTCGGCCAGCCGCCCCTCCGCCCTGAGCACCTCCGCCATGGACGGTCCCTCGACCAGCTCCATGACGATCCACGGACGGCCGTCCTCCTCGACCACGTCGTAGACGGTGACGATGCCGGGGTGGCCCCTCAGCGTCGCCGCGGTACGGGCCTCGCGGAGCGTCCGCAGCAGCAGTCGCTCGCGGTCCTCGGCGGGCAGCCCGGCGGGTGGCCGCATCTCCTTGACCGCGACGGTCTGGTGGAGCAGCTCGTCCCTGGCCCGCCAGACGACGCCCATGCCGCCTTCCCCGAGAGGGGCCCGCAGGAGGTACCGGCCTGCCAGCACGCGTGACGGCTCTTCCGGCATGCGGGCGAACCTATCGCTTTCCTCGCCTCCGATCCACCGCGATGCCGGTTCCGCGGTCCGGGACGCAGCCGATCGCGGAGCCCGTCAGTATCCCGCGGCGGGATCGATGACCCCCTCCAGCGGAAGGCCCGCCCGCAGGTTGCGTACGTTCCGCTCGACCCGCTCGCAGAACATCCGGGTGACGTACTCGGCGGAGTCGGCGCAGTGCGAGGTGATGAGCACCCTGTCCTCGGCCCAGAGCGGGTGCCCCTCGGGGAGCGGTTCCGGGTCCGTCACGTCCAGCCCGGCGGCGGAGATCGTCCCGGCGCGGAGGGCCTCGACGAGCGCGTCGGTCTGGATGTGCGCGCCGCGGGCGACGTTGACGACGACGGCGTGCGCCGGCAGCAGGGCCAGCTCGGTGGCACCGATGACGTGGGTCGTCTCCGGCGTCAGGGCGAGGGCCAGCACCAGGATGTCGGTCTCCGGAAGCACGGCGGGCAGGGCCTCGGGCGGCAGCGTCTGCTCGGCGCCCTCGATGCTCTCCGCCCGGCGGCGGATCACCCGGATCCGGCACCCGAACGGCCGCAGGAGCCGGATGAGCTCGGTCGCTATACCGCCGCCGCCGAGGATCGTCACCCGCCGGCCGTGCAGGGAGCCGGGATCGACCGAACACCAGCGGGGGGTGCGCGCCTGCCGGACGAGGTTGCGCAGGCAGGCCAGCATCAGCATGAGCGCGTGCTCGCCGACCTGCCCGGCGAACGACCCCTTGGCGCAGCTGAAGGCCACCGGCCGGTCGAGCACGCCGGACGCGGTGAATCTCTCCACCCCCGCCCAGGGGAACTGCACCCAGTTGATCCGGGGGTGGGCGTCCAGAGCCGAGCGGAGCAGTTCCGGCTCACCGGGGATGAGCCACACCAGGCCGTCCGCCTCGGCGAGCGGGACATTGACGCCACCGCCGCCGGACACGGCCTCCTCGACCCTGAGACGCAGGCGGTCGAGGTCGGGGGAGTTGGGACGGTCGTAGGCCGCCCCCGCCTCCGGGGACGGGGCTATCGCGATTCGGGCTTCCATAACCGACATTCTGTACGTGGCCCACCGGCCGGGTACCTCGGCGTCCGGCACTCGGCTACGGAACAGCGTTCCCGACCGATCGATGACGAACTCCCGGAAGTCCGCCTCAAATCCTGGATCCACCTGTCCTCCTCGCCATGTCACCAAGCAAGGACACGGACAGGACGCCGATCTATGCCGACACGGCCGCACCGATCCGCGTCGTCCGGTGCGGTGGCCCGGTGTCGCGGGTGGCGGCGGGAGCGGCGCCGTTCGCCACGGACGACGCCGACCTGTCCCCTCACCCTGCACATGACCCTGCACATACGAGCGGCCCCCGACCGGTGTGGCCGGGGGCCGCTCGCCGGGGGTGTGTCAGCTCTCCACGCCGATGTGCACCGGACCGGCATCCGGTCTGACCGCGCTGAGGACGCTCGTCGGGACGCGGAACACCCGGCCGGGGGCCGCCGGCCACCACAGCCGCTTCCGTGCGATGACCTTTCCCTCCTGCCGGAGGACGATCCGGGGGAACGGGATGTAGCGGTCGCTCCACAGCAGCAGGCGGCGACGGGCCGGGGCCGGATCCCCCGGACGGAAGATCTCCGGCGCCACCCAGCGGAAGGGCGCGTCGGCGACGAGACGCACCTGCTCGGCCGGCGCGCTCCTGCCGCGCAACCAGGCGATGACGGAGCGCGCGACATGGGCGCCGTCGATCGCCGCGATGTCCGCGGTGTCGACCGGGTGGAGCAGGTTGCCCACGGCGAACACGCCCGGCCTGTCGGTGCGTAGCGCGTTGTCGACCAGCGGGCCGTTCGTGCCGGGGTCCATGCTGATTCCCGCCGCGCGTACCAGCTCGTGGTCGGGGATCCAGTCGCCGGTGAGGACGAGCGTGTCGCACTCGACGACCCGCCTGGCGCCGGTGTCGAGGTCCTCGATCTCGACGGCCCGCAGTTCCGGCCGGCCGATGACCTTAGTCACCCGGGTGCGGGTGGCGACCCTGGTACGGAAGAGGATCCTGCCGGGGATGCTGAACAGGGAGTAGGAGTCCGGCCGGGGATACTCGGTGGTCATCAGGACGGTCCGGCAACCGGCCTCGCGCAGGGTCAGCGCGGCCGACCAGCTGACCAGCTCGGCGCCGACGACGACGGCCCTCCTGCCGACCTTCCCGTGCTGCAGGTGGACGAGATTCTGCAGGTGTCCGGTGGTGTAGACGCCGTGGGCGCGGTCTCCGGGGATGAGACGGGCCGGTCGTGGGCGCTCCCGGGCACCGGTCGCCAGGATGACGGCCCGCGCCTCGACGCGGATGCGGCCCCGCGGGGTGGTGGCCTCGATCGTCCGGTCACCGGCCCAGTTCGTCACGGTGGCGTTCGTCAGGATCTTCGCACCGGCGGCCTCGGCCTGCCGGACGAGCCTCCTGGCGTAGGCGGGACCGCTCATGAAGCGCCGCATGTCCCTGATCCCGTAGCCGGGATGGTCGCTGTGCCGGGGGATGCCTCCGGCCGTGCTCTCCCGGTCGAGGACGAGGACGTCACCGTTGATCCTCGGCGCGAGTTCACGGGCGGCGCTCAGCCCGGAGGGGCCGGCGCCGATGATGACGACGGCAGGGGTGAGGGTGGTGATGTCGCCGGGTGTCATCGGCCGGCCTCCAGCGGTGCGTGGCGCTGCTCGCAGGCACTCTCGCCCCTGCTCTCCAGCAGCTTCTTGATCTCGGCGCCGCAGAAGAACCCCTGGCAGCGCCCGTTCATCGCCCGGGTGCGGCGGCGCAGCCCCTCCAGGGTGGCCGGTGGGATCGGTGACCGGAAGGTGTCGCGGATCTCGCCGGCGGTCACCCGCTCGCAGAAGCAGACCACCCTGCCGTAGGCGGGGTCGGCGGCGATCCGGGCGGCGTCCTGGTACGGGCGGGGGAACGCCTCCCCGAGGTTGGGCATGCGGGGCGGCTCCGGCAGGTTCTCCCGTGGTACGAGCGCCAGCCCGGCGTCGCGGACGAGGTCGGCGACGTGCTCGGCGATGGCGATGCCGGCGGTCAGTCCGGTCGAGCGGATCCCGCCGACCAGCACGTAGCGCCGCCCGGCGTCGGCCTCGATGAGGTAGTCGGGGTGGTCGCTCGCCGCGCGCAGGCCCGCGTAGGTCGCGGTGACCTCCTCAAGCAGCAGGTCGGGCATCAGCTTCTCGCCCTTGCCCAGCAGGAACTCGAATCCCCGCTCCGAGGTCCCGGTGTCGGTGCGGTCGACGAGGTCCTCGGCGGTGGGACCGAGCAGCACGTTGCCGTAGACGGTGGGGCTGATCAGCACGCCCTTGCCGCGCGAGCTGGGCACCGGCAGAATGATCTTGTTGACCATCGGGCGGGCGAGCTTGTCGTAGACCAGCAGCTCGCCGCGGCGCGGCGTGACCGTGAAACGGTCGTGGCCGAACAGCCGGTCGATGACGTCGGCGCCGAGCCCGGCCGCGTTGACCACCCAGCGGGCGTGCACATCCCCGCCGGAAGCGCGCAGCACCGTGCGGTCGCCGAGGTCCTCGACCGAGGTGACCGCCCGGTTCAGCAGCAGCGTCACGCCGCGGCCGACCGCGTCCGTGGCCAGGGCGAGGTTGGTGGTCCAGGTGCAGATGATCGACTCGTCGGGAACGGTCAGGCCGCCCAGGGCGCCTTCCCCGAGGTGGGGAAGTTGCCGGTACACCTCCTCGGGACCGACGATCTCCGTCTTGCCGTACCCGTTCTGCTCCGCCTTCCGGCGCAGGCCCGGCAGCGCGTCGAGCTCCTCGGCGGTCCAGGCCACCAGCAGCGCCCCGGTGTGCTCGACCGGGATGCCGGTCAGCTCGGCGTACTCCGACAGCAGGTGGTAGCCCTCACTGACCAGCCGGGATTCGAGGGTGCCGGGCTTGGCGTCGAAACCGGTGTGCAGGATGGCGGTGTTCGCCTTGCTCGTACCGTCACCGACGTCATCGCGCGCGTCGAGCAGCGCGACGCTCAGCTCGTAGCCGGCCAGCTTCCTGGCGATGGCCGAGCCGACGATGCCGGCACCGATCACCGCCACGTCGAACGTGGTGTTCATCGTGTTCCCTCCCGCGTCAGGGTGGCGTTGACCGCCTCCGCCCAGCGGGAGCGGAAGTCGGCCGCCTGATCGGCGGACCATCGGGGTTCGTAGGTCGTGCTGGGCTCCCACGGGTGGACCGCGTCCGCGAGGGAGAGCGACGGGTCGAGCGAGGCGCGGGCCAGCGCCACCGCCCCCATCGGGGTGGCGTGCTGGGAGGGGTAGACGTCGATCCGGATCCGCATCAGGTCGGCGACCGCCTGCATGAGGACCCTGCTCCGGGTGAGCCCGCCGTCCACCCGCAGCCGGGTCAGCGGCTGCCCGAGGTCGGCGGCGACGAGGTCGCCGAGCTCGGCGACCTGCGCCGCGATCCCCTGCAGTACGGCGAGCACGAGGTGCCCGGAACCGGTGGAGAGGGTCAGCCCGGAGAACGAGGCCTTGGCGTCGGGACGCCACCAGGGGGCCGCCAGGCCGGCCAGCGCCGGCACGCACAGCACCCCCTCGGCGTCCGCCGCCGCGACCACGTCCAGGTCCGCGGCGCTACGGATGAAGCCGAGATCCTGGATCCACCGTACGGCGGAGGCGGCCGTGTAGACCTGGCCGTCGAAGCAGTACGAGGTCTCCCCCCGGACCCGCCAGGCGACCGAGGCGGCCAGGTGGGCGGTGGAGCGCACGGCGGAGGTGCCGGTGTTGGCCAGCAGGAACGCGCCGGTGCCGAAGGTGCACTTCGCCTCTCCGGAGTTCAGGCAGTTCTCGGCGAGCAGGGCGGCCTGCTGGTCGACCACGAGCCCGCCGACGGGGACGTTCCCGCCGAACGCGGAGGTGTGGCCGACCACCTCGTCACAGGAGACGATGCGCGGCAGGCGCTCGGTGCCGAGCCCGAACAGCTCCAGCAGTTCCGGGTCCCACTCGGCGTCGTCGAGCCGGGTGACCAGCGACCGGCTGGCCGTGGCGACGTCCGTGACGAACTCCCCGGTCAGATGGTGGATGATCCAGGAGTCGGAGGTGGTGACCACCCCTTCACCCGTCACGTTCCGGCGCAGCCAGGCCATCTTCGGGGCGGAGAAGTACGGGTCCAGGATCAGCCCGGTGGTCGCGGCGATCCGGTCCTTGAACTCCTCCAGCTCCGCGCAGACGCCCTCCGAGCGGCGATCCTGCCAGACGATGGCGGCCGAGAGGGGCTCGCCCGTGACGGGGTCCCACGCCAGGACGGTCTCGCCCTGGTTCGCCAGCGTGACGGCGTCGATCCGCACCCCGGCCCGCGCGACGGCCTGGCGGCCGGCATTGAGTACCGAGTCGAGCAGTTCCCTGGGGTTCTGCTCGACTCCGCCTCCGGGCAGGTAGGTGGGGCGGACCGGGACCTCGGCGAGGCCGAGCACCTCGCCGCGGGCGTCGACGACGATCGCCTTGGTGCCGGATGTTCCCTGGTCTATCGCCAGTACCGTGGTCACCGCCGGTGGGTCCCCTCCGTGCGCCTGTCCTTGGCCGCCCCCGCGGCATCGGCGGTCAGCTCCGCGTCGATGGAGTGCATGTCCGGCATCACCAGGCCCTTCGTGCCCTTGGTGAACAGCAGGTAGGCGAAG
Source organism: Streptosporangium sp. NPDC001681 (assembly GCF_040298085.1). Taxonomy (NCBI): domain Bacteria; kingdom Bacillati; phylum Actinomycetota; class Actinomycetes; order Streptosporangiales; family Streptosporangiaceae; genus Streptosporangium; species Streptosporangium sp. NPDC001681. The sequence continues at coordinate 7,430 of NZ_JBEOZN010000215.1, forward strand.
TACACGGCGCCGATGGCGAGCATGATGAGCACGTAGACCCACGGCTCCACGAACGAGGCGTCCCGGAAGAGCAGCAGCTCGAACGCGAGCCAGATCAGCGCGACGACGATCACCGGGATCTCCCAGCGGCCCAGGTCGAACCCCTTGCTCGGCGGCAGCGACTTCCGCTTGACCACGTACATGATGACGGTTCCGGTGTAGATGATCGCCGGCAGCAGGGTGGCGGCGGCGAACAGGCCGAAGAGGGCGTCGGTCCGGGTGGAGAAGACCGCCAGGATCAGCTCGCCGATGACGAACATGAAGACGGTGGCGTTCAGCGGGGTGCCGAAGCGCGGGGAGACCTTGTGCAGGCCCTGCCAGCCGGGGAAGCGCTGGTCGCGGGACATCGCCCAGACCAGCCGCACGCCGGTCATCAGGATCACCATGCCGCAGGCGAAGATCGCGATGACCACCAGCACGAGCAGCGCCGTACCCACCACGGGGCCGAGCGACCGGCTGATCACGTCCGCGACCGGGGTTCCCGACTTGGCCAGCTCGACCGGGTCGCCGGCGAGCAGGGTGACGGCGACGAGGAACAGGAAGCCGAGCACACCGGAGGCGAGAACCGCCTGCCACATGGCGCGGGGGACGACCCGGGCCGGGTCCTTGGTCTCCTCGGCGAGGTTGGCCGCCGACTCGAAACCGACGATCGTGAACGCGCCGAGCAGGAAGCCCAGCATCCACGGACCGGCCGAGGTGAGCGTGCCCATGCTGAGGTAGCCCTCGGACGGGATGGCGCCGGTGCTGAACAGGTTGGCGAAGTTGACCTCCTTGGCGATGAAACCCACGATCAGCAGCAGCAGGACGAGGGCGATCATGCCGATCAGCTCCGCCGTCACGGCGAAGTTGTTGACCCGCTCGGTCCACTTGGTGGAGAGCCCGACCAGCAGCGCCTGGCACATGATGACCACACCGGTGATCACCCAGGCGTTCAGCGCGGTGCCCTCGTAGCCGAGCAGCACCGGCAGCACGGTGGAGGCGATGGTGTAGTCCACCGCCACGACCACGACCGCGAGGAACGAGAACGAGACCCAGCCGATGATCCAGCCGAGCACGGGGTTCGCCAGCCGGGACATCCACTGGTAGGAGTATCCGGTCACCGGGATGCGCGCGGCCAGCGAACCGAAGATGAACGCGACGGCGAGCTGACCGATGATCACGATCGGCCAGGTCCAGATGCCCGCGGGGCCCGAGGTGTTCAGCACCGAGCCGTAGGTGGTGAAAATGCCGGTGGCGATCGAGACGAAGGCGAATGCCACGGCGAACGAGGCGAAACGCCCGGTGCCGCGCTTCATCGCCTGCTTGTAGCCGAATTCCGCAACACTTGCGCCGCTCTCCTGATTGCCCGGCGCGGGTGGTGAATACTGGGTCATGGACCTACAACTCCTGTGTTTCCTGTCAGATGGTGCATCGGCGTGCTGGTCCGAGCCGGGTGGCGTTGCCGCGCCGCCCGGCTCCTTCGACGGTGGAGAACGTTCAAGAGAGCACCATCACCCCGCCCCCGCGGGTGATCGCGTCCTGGATGCCGGAGGGGGGTTCCGCCTCGGTGATGAGACCGCCGAGCTCGCCCAGCTCGGCGACCCGGTGCCGGGCGACCAGGCCGAACTTGCTTGAGTCGGCGAGTACGTACGAACGCGTCGCGTTCCTGAGGATGATCTTCCGGACCGCGATCTCGTCCAGGTAGTAGTCGGTCAGGCCGGCCGCGGCGTCGACGCCGCCCGACCCGAGGAACGCGACGTCCGGGTTGAGGTCCGCGAAGAACGCCTGGGCCACCGAGTTCGAGAGCGCGAGGTCTCCGCCGCGCAGCCTGCCCCCGCAGACGAGGACCTCGATGCCGGGCCGCTCGGAGAGTTCCGCCGCGACCAGCAGGGAACAGGTGGCCACGGTCCCGGTGAAGTCGAGCGGCAGGGCACGGGCGACCTGGACGGCGGTGGTTCCCACGTCGATCACCACGGTCTGGCCGGGGTGCACCAGCCCGGCGGCGGCACGGCCGATGCGCGTCTTGGCGTCCGCGGCGGTCCCGGTGCGTTCGGCGAAGGGGGCCTCCTCGCCGGCGGCCTGCCCGAGCGTGATGGTCGCGCCCCCGTGCACGCGCGACAGCCTCCCCTGGCGCTCAAGCGCCACGAAGTCACGGCGGATCGTCTCCGCTGACACGCCGAGCTCGTGCGCGAGGTCGTCGGTGCTGACGACGCGGGAGATCCGCAGTGCCTCCCCGATGCGCGCATGCCGCTCAGCGGGCAGCACGACTGCCCACTTCTGTGGAAGTTTGTGCATGCATGAGGGGAATTATGCTTTGATGTGGTTATCGCGTCAATGCATTGCGCTATCGGGTTGGAAACCTTTACCGAGGGTTCCGTCTGCCGGCGGGCGATGCGGAGCCCGCTGACCTCGGCTCATAAGCGGACCGTAAGCCCTTGGGGCCTCTCGCCGGGTGACCGCCCCGGGCGTTCCCGGTCATCCGCGGGCACCGAGGTCGCTCTCCGGCGGCGCCGGTCGGGAGTGCGGTCCGGAATCTCGTCGCCCATCCATCTGTGCCATCTCGACGGCCCCGGACGGCCGGAGCCTCTAGGTCCTGTCCTGCGGATCTTGCCGTGGCGAGGATCGGTCAGGTGGTGTCTCGCAAGGCGGAGGAGGGAGCCGCAGCGTGCTGCGGTGACCG
>NZ_JBEOZN010000216.1:0-10098 GCF_040298085.1 Streptosporangium sp. NPDC001681
AGAACGATGACACGAACGAGCAGAAGGACACACCAGAACAGCCGACACAGAATTAGCCCAGCTCAACTGCCTTGATCAAATTGACAGGTTCCGAACCGATCAACCCCTGTTCCTAACCTCCGTGGTCAGAACAGTTAGGAGGGGGAGGCTGTTAGGGCCGCCCACGCACTCTCATCTTCCGACGCCTCCGATTGCCGATACGCTGCACGAGATCGGTTCGCGAATGACTCACGATTGCTCACGTCGCCATCACTTCATTACGAGATCTTCCATGATCGTCCAGGCTGGTCCGCTGGTATCCTCCGCCGATGGTCACGGCCACTATCGGCAGGCTTGGAGTCCATCCGTGTCCACCGTCGTTCGGGGCCGTCGCTAGTGCGTCGGCCACGAACGATTTCGGTTGAGGTGTGACGATCTCGCTCCTGGATAGCGACAAGGTCTCCCTTGCCGATAGCCAGGAGTTGGAGATGGCCACGAGAGTCAAGGCCCGCCGTCCGGCCCCCGAGGAGGGCCGCACTCTGCAGCGCATCGTGCGACGCGGCAAACACGGCTCCATCAGGGCCCGCCGCGCGATGATCATCATGGCGTCGGCGTCGGGCAACACGATCCAGGCGATCGCCCGCCTGGTCCAGGCCGACGAGGACACCGTCCGCGGCGTGGTCCACACCTTAAACACCGACGGACCGGCCTGCCTGGACCCGCACTGGGCCGGCGGCCGGCCACGCCGGATCACCGCCGAAGACGAGACCTTCATCATCCAGACCGCCAGGACGCGACCCAAGAAGCTGGGCCGGCCCTTCACCCACTGGAGCCTGCGCAAGCTGGCCGACTACCTCAACACCCACCCCGACCGGCCCATCGTGATCGGCCGGGAACGAGTACGGCAACTGCTCCGCGCCCACCACATCTCCTTCCAGCGCACCCGTACCTGGAAGGAGAGCACCGACCCCGACGCGGATACGAAACTGGATCGGATCGAGGAGGTCGTGCGCCGCTTCCCCCAGCGGTGCTTTCGCCTTTGACCAGTTCGGGCCGCTGTCCACCCGGCCCTGCCACGGCCACTGCTGGGCCAGGCACAAGCACCCCGACCGGCTCCCGGCCACCTACCACCGCACCCACGGCATCCGCTACTTCCACGGCTGCTACAGCATCGGCGAAGATCGCCTGTGGGGCGCAACCCGGCTGCGCAAAGGCGGCGACCACACCTTGACCGCCCTGAGGAGCATCCGCGCTACCCGTCCTGACGGCGCCCCGATCTACGTCATCGCCGACAACTGGTCAGGCAACCAGACCCAGCGCATTCGCTCCTGGGCCAGCAGACACAAGGTCGAACTGTGCTTCACCCCGACCGCAGCCTCCTGGGCCAGCCCGATCGAGCCACACTTCGGCCCGCTTCGCCGCTTCGTCCTGGGTAACAGCGACCCGGCCAACCACCCCGTCCTGGCCCGCGAGCTACAGGCCTACCTGCGCTGGCGCGACCACCACCGGCGCGACCCCGCACTGCTGGAAGCTCAACGCAAAGAACGGGCCCGCATCCGCAGCGAACGCCAGCAACGCTGGGGCCGACCACGATCCCGAGCAGCCTGACCACCGCACCCGGCGAACCATCGTGGTCAACGCACTAGCGGGGGTAGATGAGCGAGTGCGTCGCCTCAAGCCAGTCAGCGGCGATGTCCGTCCCCGTGATCCGGCCGATCAGCGTCAGGACGGAGCTGATGCTCTCGCCCTCGTCCACGCGATCCTCGATGACGTCGTCGCCGCTGGTCTGGAAGCGCAGCCCTTCCATGAGGTGGTCGAGCGCGTGCGGATCGCTCCCGTGCACGGGGTCGGGCCAGGTGGGCTGGAAGGCGACAACCACCTCCCCGTCCTTCAGATACTTGAAATGGTCATGGCCGCCCATATCCATACTGAAGCAGAGCGCCTCCCGCCCGCCCGCCGTCAACGGCAGCAGGAAATCGTCGTCGGTCGGCCCCGGAATGATGCAGGTCCACCCTCCGGCCTCGCCCACCCAGGTGGGCCCGCCTTCCTCACTGTTGTCGAGCAATTCGTTCAGGTGGCTCGGCGTGCTGGTGACGAGGTCCAGGGAGAAGGCCTCGGCGACGGCGTCGCGATCCATTCCTTTGACCCAGAGGGCGCTGAATCCCAGCGTCCAGAGGTCCATCTCGTCATCGAGTCCCTCGGTGAAGATGGTCGAGACTAGGAGATCGTGCAGGTGCGTCGGCGACTGCATGCTCACCTTCCGATGGTGGAGGAGCCGGGAGAGGGCGAGGCCCTCTCCCGGCTATGACGTTATGACGGTGGTGCGCCGTTGCGGATTCTGACCCAGAAGGCATTGGACGGCCAGTTGCCCGCGCCGCCTTCGAGCTGGCCAGAGGTGAAGACGCGGTAGCGGGCGTAGAAGGCCGCCAGGTCGCGTCCTGCGGCTTGGTTGTGGTCGGTGCTCACCTGACGAAGTGAGGCGTTGAAGGTGGGCGTCCAGACGTTGTTGATGAGCTGGCCTTCGACACCGATCGCCTGGTTGGTGGAGGCGAACGGATACTCGTCGCACTGCTTGCCCGGGCCGGCCCCGGGGAGGTTCGGGCAGTACCAGGTCATCTGCGTGCGGTTCTTCGAGTTGAGGAGAGGGCCGTCGGGTGCGCGCCCGTTTCTCGCCCGCCTGGTCAGGGGCGGTCTGGGTATCACGTCATAGTTGCCGGGGAAGCTCTTGGTGATCGGATTGCCGTTCCGGTCCAGCTTCGGATCGGTCGCCTGCGGGTTTTGGAAGGCGTCCCTGATGTGCCTCGCCACCTCACTGCGGAACGGGTCGTCCGCGTACATGGTGTAGACGCGGTCCGCACCCAGAATTCGGCACCCGCCGGAGTAGCCGATCCAGTCGTTTCCGGGCTGCCCATTGGCCTTGGGCACCGGATAGGAGAGGCGGATGCTGTCGCAGCGGGCGACGAACGGGAAGTCGCCCTTCGGGCGGGTGGGGATCTGCTCGGTTCCGAGGTGATGCCAGAGCTTGAACGGCTCCGGATCGAGGAAGTCGATGCTCACGCCGGGGTAGAGCTTGGGTCGCAGGGTGCAATTGCCCCACCTGGTGCCCTCGGATCGGAAGATCCAGGCGGCCCGGCCGCCGGATCGGCAAGCACCTGCGCTACCTCCCCGAAGACGTACGCGCCTGGGTCCGGGAGCAGACATGACCGTCTACGACCGATGGCACAAGTCCCACCCCGATCCCGGAGAGACGAAGTGCTCCGAGCACAAGCGTGTGCCGACCGCCAAGCACGGACAGGGGGTGCGCTGGCAGGTTCGCTACCGGAACGAGAAGGGCGAGCAGCGCAAGCGCAACTTCGAGAAGAAGTCCGACGCCGACCGCTTCGACGTGACCCGTCGTGCCGACGAACCGCGTGGTGAGTGGATCGACCCCAAGCTCGGGCAGGCCAGGTTCCAGGTGTACGCAGGAACGTGGCTGGCCTCTCGGCTGCACAAGCCCGGAACCTCGATGACCTACAAAGGGCACCTGAAGAACCACATCAACCCGGTGTTCGGCCTGGTACCCCTGATCTCCATACGACCTACTTCGGTACAGAAGTGGGTGAAGGACCTGCACGTGAAAGGCCTGGCCCCGCGCACAATCGAGACCATCTACGTGATCTTTTCCAGCATCATGCGCGGAGCAGTACGGGACGGCATGATCCGCCGCTCCCCTTGCGTCGACATCCGCTTGCCGGAGCCGGACAAGACCACGATCCGGCTCCTCTCCCCCACCGAGGTCATCACGCTCTACCGGGCCATGCGACCCGACTACGCGCCGCTGGTCCTCCTGGGGGCCGCGGCTGGCCTCCGGCAGGGGGAAGCACTCGGCCTAGCCGTCGACCGGATCGACTTCGCCGAGGGCATGCTGACAGTGAACCAGCAGGTCGTGGTAATCGACCGGCGTCCGACGCTGGCTCCGCCGAAGACGAAAGCCTCTGTCCGCGACGTCCCGATACCGGCCATTCTCGCTCATGCGCTGGCCGAGTACATCGACAGGCACAAACCTGAGGACGTTCTCTTTCGGACGACGCGCGGGAACTTGATCCGCCGCGACTACTTCAACGCCGACGTCCTGAAGCCCGCGATCTTATCAGCGGGAGTACCGGTGGACATGACGTTCCACGATCTGCGGCACACCTTCGCCAGTACGGCGCTCGCCGAGGGCGTACCCATCTCCGAGGTGTCCCGGTGGCTCGGGCACGAGTCCATCACCACGACCGTGGATCTCTACGGGCATCTGGTCCCGGAGGCATCCGAGCGGGCTCGCACGGCCCTGGACCACGCCTTCGCCACGGCGGGCGGGCTCACGTGAATGTGCCCTCATTGTGCCCTCCGACTGCTTTGATCTTGCCCGATCAAGGCTTCGCCGCAGATCAGAGAAGGATAGGGCGGACGAGTCGGCCTGTAGGCCGGGTTTTGTTCCTCACTTGCGTGAGGAGGCGACCATCCATCTAGGGCCGACGTTGCCGGCGGCCTCAAGCGGTCTACCCGCGCGGCTCGGGCGGGCAGCCCTCAAACGTCGCGCGCGGGGCGCTCCGGAGAGCGCCCCTTCTTGACCTTGCTCCGGGTGGGGTTTACCGAGCCGCCCACGTCACCGTGGGCGCTGGTGGTCTCTTACACCACCGTTTCACCCTTACCTCCCCGCGAGGGGAGGCGGTCTGTTCTCTGTGGCACTGTCCCGCGGGTCACCCCGGGTCGGCGTTACCGACCACCCTGCCCTGTGGAGCCCGGACCTTCCTCGGCGGGTCTCCGAAGAGACCCGACGCGGCCGCCCGGCCGGCTCGTCCGCCGTGTTCCAAGCCTAACGGGTCCCAAGTGGGCTCCAACCGAACGGCAAGTCATCTGCGCTGAAATATGAATCAAGCGGGACGGGACAGACGAGCGTCAGGGGAAAACGATGAGAGCAAGGATGGCCGGTCCCGCGCGCTGCCGGGATCCGCACCGGTGTGATGGGATACGGCCATCACACCGGGTGTGGACGCGCGCACCGATGCGGGAGGCGGGTGTCGGCCGTCTCCCGCATCGGGCCCGATCGTCGGCCGGAGGCCCGGCACCGTACCGCCACCCGAAACCGCCGGTTCAGCGCAGGTGGGAGGTGTCGTTGAACGCCTTCACCACCGCCGGACCGTCGGCGTAGTACTCGATCAGGGACAGGGCTGACAGGTCGAGATGCATGCGATACAGCGCGCTGAGGGGAGCGAGCAGCGCGAATCGCAGCAGCATCTTGATCGGCGTGACGTGGGAGACGGCGAGGATCGTCTTGCCCTCGTAGCGCTCGATCAGCAGGTCCCCGGTCGCCTGGACCCGCCGCGCCGCCTCCCCGAAACTCTCCCCACCCGGCGGCGCGGCGGACGGGTCCGCCAGCCACGCGGCGAGCTCGTCCGGCCAGCGACGCTGGATCTCGGTGAATGTGTGGCCCTCCCAGTCGCCGAAGTCGGTCTCCCGCAGCCCCTCCTCGACGACGACCTCAAGACCGGTCCTGGCCGCGACGATCTCCGCGGTGGCACGGGCGCGCCTCAGCGGTGAGCTGACGATCACCTGGATGCCGTACGACTCCCCCGCCAGCTTGGCGGCGGCGGCCTCGCCCTGGGCTATGCCGTTGGGCGTGAGTTCGGGATCGCCGAGCCCGGAGAACCTGCGTTCGACGGAGAGCGGCGTCTCACCGTGCCGGAGCAGGTACAGCGAGGTCGCGACCGAGGTGGGCGAGCGCCAGCCGGTGCCGCGCCCGGTGGACATGGCCGTCCGTTCCGCCGGCTCCCGGGTGACGACACCACCACCGGAATCACCGGCGCCGAGGTCATCGGTGTCGAAGAGGAGAAGGTCCTCGGCGGGGCCCCCACCGGTGAGGGTGGCGGCGGCACCACCCCCGGCGGCACCGCTCCCGGAGACAGCGGTCCCGGAGGCGCCGATCGCTCCCCCGGCGGGAGAGGAGGAAGCCGAGGCGGTCCAGGTGCGGCCCTTGGCCGCGGCGTCCATGGCCTCGTTGGCCAGGCGGTCGGCGTCCTTGTTCTTCTCGCGCGGGATCCAGCGCCAGGTCACCCGGAGGCGCCTGGCAAGGGCCGCGGCCTGTAGGGCGAGCGGGCGCAGGCCCTCGTTCTTGACCTTCCACCGGCCGGCCATCTGCTCGATGACCAGCTTGGAGTCCATCCGGACCTCGACCTTCGCACCGTCTCCGGCCAGGGCCAGCAAGCTGGTCAGGCCGGCGATGAGCCCGCGGTACTCGGCGACGTTGTTGGTCTGGGTGCCGATCGACTCGGCCGTCTCGGCCAGTACCTGGCCGTCGGCGGCGTCCTTGACGACGGCGCCGTAGCCGGCCGGCCCGGGGTTGCCCCGCGAGCCACCGTCGGCCTCCACAACGTACGAGGTCACAGGCCGGACTCCGCGGTGCGGACCAGGATCCGGCGGCACTCCTCGCAACGGATGACCTCGTCGTGGGAGGCGGCCTTGATCCGGTTGATCTCGGCGATGGACAGGCTGGTGCGGCAGCCGAGGCAGCGGCCGCCCTGGAGCATCGCGGCGCCCACCCCGAACTGCTCCCTGAGCTTGCCGTAGAGGGCGAGCAGGTCGGCCGGGATGTCCTTCTCGACCTCGGCCCGCCTGCGCTGGACCTCGCCCTTCTCCTTGTCGATCTCGGCGAAGACCGTGTCCCTGCGGTCCTCGGCGACGCCGCGGGTGCCCGTGAGCTCGTCGCGCTCGGCCACCAGCTTGGCGACCTGCGCGTCCGCCGCCTCGCGGCGCTCCATGATCTCCAGCACCACGTCCTCCAGGTCGCCCTGCCGGCGCGTCAGGGAGGCGATCTCCGACTGGAGGCTGGCCAGGTCCTTCGGCGAGGAGACCTGTCCGGAGTCGAGGCGCTTCTGGTCGCGTTCGGCGCGGATGCGGACCGAGTCGACGTCGGCCTCGGCCTTGGTCTGCTCGCGGGCGAGGTCGCCGGACTCGGTCTCGGCGGCGATCACCTGGGTCGCGATGCGGGCGACCCGAGCGGAGAGCTCGTCGATCTGGGCCAGCTCGGGCAGGGTACGGCGGCGGTGGGCCAGCCGGTCGAGGGCGGAGTCGAGTTCGGCCAGGTCAAGCAGACGCTTCTGGGCCGCAGGGGCTGCTTTCACGTGAAATCCTCGCACTTTGCTGTTGTTTTCCAGGCGTCCGTGACCGTCTCGGAAACGCGCGTCTCAACAGTAATCCCCCTGGCGGCCGATGCGGACGCCAGATGGTGCGCCGCGTCGGCGAGCCACGGCCACTCGGTGGCCCAGTGGGCGGCGTCGATCAGCGCGGGGCCGTCGGCCTCCATGAACTCGCTCGCCGGGTGGTGGCGCAGGTCCGCGGTGAGGAAGACGTCGACCCCGGCGGCGCGGGCCACCCCGAGCAGGGAGTCTCCGGACCCTCCGCTGACCGCGATCCGCTGGACGGGGCGGCCGGGGTCTCCGGCGACCCGCAGGCCGCCCGCCGTGGCGGGAAGCCCGCGCGCGGCCTGCCGGGCGAACTCGGCGAGGGGGACGGGGGCGGGCAGCGAGCCGATCCGGCCCAGGCCGCGCCTGGGGTCGTCGGCCGCGGGCATGAGCGGGACGAGCGGGCCGGTCAGGCCGACGGCGCGGGCGAGCGCGTCGGAGACGCCGGGATCGGCGACGTCGGCGTTGGTGTGGGCGGTGAAGAGCGCGACATCGTTCTTGATCAGCTTGTGGATCAGGCGGCCCTTGAAGGTGGTGGCCGCGACGCTCGTGGTGCCGCGCAGGTAGAGCGGGTGGTGGGTGACGATGAGGTCGGCGCCCCAGTCGAGGGCCTCGTCGGCGACGGCGGCCACCGGGTCGACCGCGAACAGGATCCTGCGCACCTCCGCGGCGGGGTCTCCGCAGACGAGTCCGACCGCGTCCCACGACTCCGCCCAGCGTGGGTCGTAGCGGGATTCCAACTCTGTGACGATGTCGGCAAGCGTAGGCACCCGCGCAGACTATCGGCCTATTCCCCGGCGCGAACGGATCACCTAATGTAAGCGGATACTGACCCATGGGGGAGCAGCGGAATCCAGTATTTATTCCAGTGTTTGTCGCATATGAAGAGGTGTGGAGTTGGGGAGACGTGGACGCAGGCGGCAGCTGGAGCTTGAGGACGTCCACCGGCGCCTGATCCTTGCCGGCATCGGGGACCGCTGCCGTGACAACACCGACCCGGAGGCGTACGCATGAGTCCGAAGATCGCGATCATCGGCGCCGGATTCGGCGGGCTGTGCATGGCCATCCAGCTGGAGAAGGCCGGCATCCGCTCGTACACGATCTTCGAGAAGGGGGACAACGTCGGGGGCACCTGGCGCGACAACACCTATCCGGGGGCGGGCTGCGACATCCCCTCGCACCTGTACTCCTTCTCCTTCGAGAAGTACTCCAGCTGGACGCGCCGTTTTCCCGAGCAGCCGGAGATCCTGGGCTACCTGGAGAGGTGCGCCGACAAGTACGGCGTGCGCCCCCACCTCCGGCTGAACACCGCGGTCGTCGCCGCCGTCTTCGAGGAGTCGCTGGGGAAGTGGCGGGTCCGCACCGCGGCCGGGGAGGAGCTGTTCGACGTGCTGGTGTCGGCCGTGGGACAGCTCAACCAGCCCCGCTTGCCCGACATTCCGGGAATGTCAACGTTTAATGGCACGGCTTTCCACTCCGCCCGCTGGGACCATTCCGTCGATCTGACCGGCCGGCGGGTGGCCGTGATCGGCAGCGGGTCCTCGGCGGCGCAGCTGATCCCGAAGGTCGCCGAGGTAGCCGATCACCTGGACGTCTTCCAACGGACCCCCAACTGGGTGATCCCCAAGGCGGACGCCGTCTTCGGCCCCGGCGCCAGGGCCGCCTTCCGCTACGTGCCGTTCCTGCAGCGCGCCTACCGCGAGTGGATCTACCGGTACGCGGAGATCGCCCTCTACCCGGCCCTGGCCGGAGGCTGGAGCTCCGATCCGCTCCGCAAGCGCGCCCTGGAACACCTGCACGACCAGGTCCCCGACCCGGTGCTGCGGGCCAAGCTGACCCCGGACTACCCGGTCGGCTGCAAGCGGATCGTCGCCGACAGCAAGTTCTATCCCGCGCTGACCCGCCCCAACGTGGACGTCGTCACCGACCGGATCACCCGGATCGTCCCCGGCGGTGTGGAGACCGCCGCCGGACTCCACGAGGCCGACGCGATCGTCTACGCGACCGGCTTCGAGACCTCCGACTTCCTGGTTCCCATCCAGGTCACCGGGCGCGGCGGCCGGCACCTGGCCGAGGAGTGGAAGGACGGCGCGGAGGCGTACCTGGGCATCGCCGTGCCGCACTTCCCCAACCTGTTCCTGCTGTACGGCCCCAACACCAACCTCGGCCACAGCTCGATCGTCTTCATGATCGAGTGTCAGGTCCGGTACATCATGGGCTGTCTGCCGCAGCTGACCGCGCGCGGGCCGATGGAGGTCAGGCCGGAGAAGATGGCCACCTGGCGGCAGAGCCTGGAGGCGGCCATGGAGCGCATGGTCTGGCAGGCGGGCTGCACGAGCTGGTACAAGAACGCGGCCGGCCGGGTGACCAACAACTGGCCGGGCACGACGGCCGCCTACCGTCGCATCACCGGCGCCCCGGACCCGGACGCCTTCCACTTCACGCGCTGACCCACGCTCCCTCGCGAGGCACGGGGGACGAAGTGCCGATACCGTCGTGGCGAACGAGAGCCGTACGCGCAGAAGGGCCCGCCGTGTCCGCCGACCTCCACCGCGACTCCGTGGTCGCCGATACCCACAACGACCTGCTGATGGCCGTCACCGCCAGACCCCCTCGGCGGTGGGCGTCGTTCTTCCGCGAGCGCTGGCTGCCGCAGCTGCGCGAGGGCGGGGTGAACCTCCAGGTGCTGCCGGTCTTCATCGACGAGCAGTACCGCCCCGAGGGCGCGCTCCGGCAGACACTGCGCATGATCGAGTGCGCCCACGTGCTGGCCGAGGGCAACGCCGACGCCGTACGGCTCTGCCTGGACGGCGCGCAGGTCGACGAGACGCTCGCCCAGGGCAGGATCGCCCTGGTCCTGGCGCTGGAGAGCATGCCGGGGCTGGATTCGGCCGTCGAGCTGGTGCCCACGCTG
>NZ_JBEOZN010000217.1:0-9342 GCF_040298085.1 Streptosporangium sp. NPDC001681
GACGACTACGGGCTGGCGGCTCAGGCCGCGCAGCATGTCATCAAGAAGGTCACCGACGCCTACGCCACGCTGCACGCCAATCTCCGCAACGGCAACGTGGGCAGGCCCGGCTCCGCGCGGCGCGAGCGGGCCTTGGCCAAGCCGATCGTCTTTCGCCCCGGCGCGGCCCAGCCGTTCGACGACCGCTGCCTGTCCTGGCAGATGGACGCGCGCACAGTGAGCATCTGGACCACGCGCGGGCGAATGAAAAACGTGGCGTTCGCCGCCTCGGCCGATCAGCTCCAGATGTTGGCCGCCTACCGCAAGGGCGAATCGGACCTCGTGTACCGCGATGGCATGTGGTTCCTCATCGCCACCTGCGACCTGCCAGAGGTGCCGGTGCGCACCCCGAACGGATTCCTGGGGGTGGACCTGGGGATCGCCAACATCGCGACCACCAGTGGCGGGGTTCGCCACAGCGGCAAGGGCCTGAACGCGGTCCGCCACCGCCACCGCGAGTTGCGCCGCCGCCTGCAGGCCAAGCAGACCAAGTCCGCCAAACGGCTGCTGAAGAAACGCCGCCGCAAAGAAGCGCGCTTCGCCGCCGACACCAACCACACCATCGCCAAACGCATCGTGACCGAGGCGCAACGCACCGGGCAAGGCATCGCGCTGGAAGATCTCCAGGGCATCCGCGACCGGGTACGGCTCCGTAAGCCCCAGCGGGTCACGTTGCATTCGTGGAGCTTCCACCAGCTCGGCCGGTTCATCGCCTACAAGGCGGCCCGTGCCGGTGTCGCTCTGATATTCGTGGACCCGGCCTACACCTCGCAGGCCTGCTCGGCCTGCGGGCACGTGGACAAGAAGAACCGGCCCGACCAGGCCGGCTTCGCCTGTACGTCGTGCGGTTTCGCTGAGCACGCCGACGTCAACGCAGCTCGTAACATCGCCTCGCGCGGTGTCACAAGCTGGGCAGTGAGTCACGCTGCCTGACGCGGACCAAACCGTCGAAGCCACCGACGGCGAGGAGCTGCAAGCTCAGTCCTTCAGGGCTGAGAAGCTGACCTCAGTTCGGCGGGGGAGAGGCCCAGTTCCGCCGCGGCGGCCGTCTGGATGAACTCGGTCATGCGCGCCCGGGAGAGCAGCCGCCTGTGCACCGTCACCTGGGTGGCCAGGCCGTCGATGAGAGACATGATCCGCCAGGTCGAGCCCTCGGGGTCCGCGCAGACGAAGGTTCCCGCCGCGACGCCGTCGTCGATGATCGCGTGAAGCGCCTCCTTCCACCGCGTGTCGATCCTGCGGGACGTCTCCTCAAGCTCGGAGTTGCGCATCGACTCGGCCCAGGCGTCGATCCACAGGGCCCACGACTTGGTCTTTCCGCCGGGGGGATAGAACCTGAGCAGGGCCCGCAACCGGTCGAGGGGTGAGCCGCCCGACTCCTCCACCCTGGCGAGCGCGTCCAGATGGAGTTGGGCCGCGTAGGAGAAGGCCTGGGCGAACAGCTTCTCCTTGGTCTCGAAATGGTAGAAGAGCAGCGCCTGGCTGACGCCGGCCGCCTGCGCGATGTCCGCGGTTCGGGTGTGACCGAACCCCTGGGCCGCGATGACATCGCAGGCGGTTCGGAGCAGATCTTCACGACGTAATCGCCCAAATCCCCTTGCCACAAGGGAACCCTAGCGGGTCAGGGGGCGCCGTCCTGGTCGGGGTGCAGGGGGATCCGCAGGACGAACCGCGCGCCCCGGACGCTGTCCTCCAGCCTCAGGATGCCGCCGTGGGTGCGGGCGATCTCCCTGGCGATGGGGAGTCCCAGTCCGGTGCCTCCCTCGTCCTTGTTGCGGGAGGCGTCCAGCCGGGCGAACCGCTGGAAGACCAGCTCCCGCTGCTCGGGCGCGATCCCGGCGCCGTCGTCGAGCACCTCCACGACGGCCGTTCCGTCGTCCCTGGTCACGCTCACCGAGACCTTGGAGTCGGCATGCCGTTCGGCGTTGTCCAGCAGGTTCGTCAGCAGCCGGGCCATCCGGAGCCGGTCGCCGGTGATCGCCACCCCCGGCTGCAGCTCCCTGTCGATCTGGACATTGCGCCGGTGCCTGTCCAGCTCATCGCAGACAAGCATGCCCAGGTCGATCCGCTCGTAATGGGCGGGCACCCCGGAGTCGAGCTTGGCCAGTGTCAGCAGGTCCGAGACGATCGCCTGAAGCCGGTCCAGGCTGGCGAGCATCGCGTGGGCCTTCGCCGTCCAGTCGATGTCGTCGGGGTAGCGCAACGCCTCCTCCACCTGGGCGCGCATGGCGGTGAGCGGGCTGCGCAGGTCGTGCGAGGCGTCGGAGGCGAACCTGCGCTGCTGCTCGGCCGAGGCCTCCAGCCGGTCCAGCGTCTGGTTGATCGTCTCGGCCAGTTGCCTGATCTCGTTCCGCGCGGCCGGCACCGGCACCCGGCGGCCGATGTCGGTCGCGGTGATCTCCTCCAGCTCGCGTCTGATCGCCTTGACCTGCACGAGCGCCGTCTTCACGGCCCTGAGTGTCACGATCGTGAAGGCGGCGCCGCCTATCACGATGGTCGTCGTGACGGCGGTGAGCGTCAGCCGACGGTGTACCGACCGCGCGTTCCCCGCGAACACTTCACTCCTCGGCGCTGAATAGGGCCACTAGGCGGATTAATTGCCGTTTCCTGGTGATTGATGGCCAAGAAGGGGCAAATATCCTTTCACCTTCCCCTGTAGAGCATTGCTCTGTACGGCTGATCGGGTGCTGGCTAGAGTAAGTGAGCACTGATTGGAGCGGACATGAATCTTCAGGAGTACCGGCGGCGTGCCAGGACCTGGCTGGAGGCCAACGCTGGAGACGTCGAGGCCGAGGCCACCCCGGACGCGGGTGGGGTCGCCGCCGCGAAGGCCTTCATGGCGCGCATGTACGACGCGGGCTACTCGGGGATCGGCTGGCCGAGCGAGTGGGGCGGCCAGGGGCTGACCCAGGCGGAGGAGCGGGCCTTCGCCGAGGAGGCCGCGGGCTTCACACTGCCGACCTACGTCTTCTCCATAGGACTCGGGATGTGCGGGCCGACCCTCGTCGACCTCGGCACCCCCGAGCAGAAGGCCAGGCACCTGCGTCCGCTGCTGCGTGGCGAGGAGATCTGGTGCCAGCTCTTCTCCGAGCCCGGCGCCGGCAGCGACGTCGCCGCCCTGCAGACCCGGGCCACCCCGGCCGAGGACGGCTGGACGGTCACCGGGCAGAAGGTCTGGACCTCGGTCGCCCAGCACGCCTCCTACGGGCTGCTGCTCACCCGTACCGACGTGGACGCGCCCAAGCACAAGGGCCTGTCGATGTTCATCGTGGACATGCGCGCCCCCGGCGTCACGGTCCGCCCGCTGCGGGACATGACAGGCCGCGCCCACTTCAACGAGATCTTCTTCGACGACGTGCACATCCCCGCGGAGAACCTGGTCGGCCAGGTCAACGACGGGTGGAGCTGCGCGGTCACCACACTCCTGCACGAGCGCCTGTCCATCTCCAGCGGCGTCGGCATGGGCGGCCGCAAGGACAACCCGGTCGCCTTCGAGGTACTGCGCCACACCGCCGACACCGCCGACCCGGTGGTCAGGGACCAGCTCATCGAGCTGCACATCCGCTCCCGCGCGCTCGCCCTGTTCAACGAGCGCCTCTCCCAGGAGACCAAGGCCGGCGTCTTCCCCGGGGCCAGGGGCAGCGCGGCCAAGCTGCTGCTGGCCGAGCTGACCATGTTCCAGGCCGACCTCGCCACCTCGCTGGCCGGGCCGGGGGCCGTCGCCTACGAGGAGGGTGGCGGGCGGCTGGCCGAGGCCGTCTCACTCGCTCCCGCCATGGCCCTCGGCGGCGGCACCAACGAGATCATGCGCAACATCATCGGCGACCGGGTGCTCAACCTGCCGCCCGAGCCGCGGGTGGACAAGAACGTGCCGTTCAAGGACCTCAAGGTGAACGGGTGACCTCCGGGCTCGCGCAGAAAGGCGGAAACATATGAAGCTCGTGCTCACCGAGGAGCAGCGGGAACTGCGCGGCGCGGTCCGTGCCTTCCTCGCCTCCGCCTCGCCGCTGCCCGAGGTCCGGCGGGCCGTCGAATCCGAGACCGGCCACGACCCCGAGGTCTACCGCAGGCTCAACGGCGAGCTCGGGCTCGCCGGCCTCGTCGTCGGAGAGGAGCACGGCGGCGCGGGGGCCGGGTACGCCGAGCTCGCGGTGGTCCTGGAGGAGACCGGCGCGGCGCTGCTGCCGGGCCCCTTCCTGGCCACCACCCTCGCCACGATCCTGCTGACCGAGGTGGGCGACAAGGAGCTGCTGCCCGGCATCGCCGCGGGGACCACGCTCGCGACCGTCGCCCTCGACGGCGGCCGCGCGCTCAACGGTGCCGAGGCCGACGTGGTCCTGGCGATCGAGGGGCCACGGGTCCTGGCGGTCAGAGGCGGTGACCGCACCCCGCTGACCACCCTGGACATCACCCGCAGGCAGGCGAAGGTGGATCTGGGCGCGGGCGAGGAGATCGCCTCGTCGACGGAGGGCGTGGCGAGGGCCAGGGACCTGTTCGCGGTCGCGGTGGCCGCCGAGCAACTCGGCGTGCTGCGCGCCTCGCTGGACGCCATCGTCGGCTACGCCAAGCTCCGGGTGACCTTCGGCCGCCTCATCGGCTCCTACCAGGGCGTCAAGCACCGGCTCGCCGACATGCACTGCAAGCTGGAGCAGGCCGAGTCGATAGTCCGCTACGCGGCCTGGGCCGCGGACGAGGCGCCCGGCGAGCTCTCCTCGGCCGCCGCGCTCGCCCAGGCCTACGTCGGCAGGGCCTGCTTTGAGGTGGCCCGGGACAACCTCCTGCTGCACGGCGGCATCGGTTTCACCTGGGAGCACGACGCGCATCTCTACTACAAGCGCGCCAAGGCCGACGAGGTGCTGCTGGGCGCGCCCCGCACGCACCGCACCCGCCTCGCCGAACTGCTGGAGCTCTAAAGGAGGAACGTCCATGGCCGACATCAGCGGGCTACCCACCTTCTACCGGATCGCCGAGGCCGATCCCGGCCGCCGCGCGCTGATCCACCCCGACGGCGCCGTGACGACCTACGGAGAGTTGCTGGCCACGGTCAACCAGGTCTCACACGGCCTGCGGGCCCGCGGGCTCGGCCGAGGCGACGTGGTCGCCGGAGTGCTGCCCAACGGCATCGACGCGGTGGTCATGCTGATGGCCACCGGGCAGGTGGGGCTGTACTACGTACCGGTCAACTGGCACCTCACAGCCGCCGAGATCGACTACATCCTGGCCGACTGCGACGCCCGGGTCGTGGTCGCCGACCCGTCGTACTCCGTCGAGAAGGCCGTCGGCGTGGCCGAGCTGGCCGAGGGGCAGCCCACGACCGCCCCTGACGACCGCTCGGGCGGTGGCGTCATGTGGTACACCTCGGGCACCACCGGGTTCCCCAAGGGCGTGCAGCGCCCGCTCTCCAGCCACGAGCCGGAGGCGACCGTCCCGCTCTACACCTGGTTCCTGGGCGAGGTCTGCGACCTGCGGGCCGGCGACGAGATCCACCTGGTGACCTCGCCGATGTACCACTCCGCGCCGTGCGCGCACACCATCTTCGCCCTCCACCTCGGGCACACCCTGGTGATCGCGCCCAGGTTCGAACCGGAGGCCATCCTGGAGCTGGTCGACAGGTACCGGGTCGGCAACGCGCTGATGGTGCCGACCATGTTCCACCGGATGCTGCAGCTTCCGGCGGAGGTCAGGGCGCGCTACGACGTGTCGTCGCTGCGGCAGGTGGTGCACACCGGCGCGGCCTGCCCGGTGGCGGTCAAGAAGGGCATCATGGACTGGTGGGGGCCGGTGCTGTACGAGTACTACGGCTCCACCGAGACGGCCATCGCCTTCTCCGTCAAGCCGCACGACTGGCTGGAGCGTCCCGGCACGGTCGGCCGCCCGGCCCCGACCTTCGAGGCGAGGATCCTCGGCGCGGACGGGGAGGAGCTCCCCGCGGGCGAGCCCGGCATGATCTACGTGAGGTCGGGCACCGGCGGTTTCGAGTACCGCAAGGACCCGGAGAAGACCGCCGCCAGCATGCGCGGTGACTGGTACGCCCCCGGTGACATCGGCTTCATGGACGCGGACGGCTTCCTGTTCCTCTGCGACCGCCGCACCGATCTGATCATCTCCGGCGGGGTGAACATCTACCCCGCGGAGATCGAGGCGGCGATCCTGGAGCACCCGGCGGTCGCCGACGTCGTGGTGATCGGCGTGCCCGACGAGGAGTGGGGCCACCGGGTGGTCGCCCTGATCCAGCCGGTGCCCGGTCCCCGCCCCTCGGTCGAGGAACTGCTGGCACACCTCGGCCCGCGGATCGCCCGCTTCAAGCACCCCAGGGTCATCGAGTTCCGCGACGAGCTGCCCCGCACGCCCACCGGGAAGCTCTCCCGCTCCAAGGTCAGGGAGGAGTATCTGGCCTCCTGACGGTCCCGTGCCCGTACGCCCGGCGGACCGGGGCGTTCGTCACCGGTCGACGGGAACGCCGGGGAGGGTCTCCCCGATCCGCTCGCGCCGGGCCGCCGCGTGAAAGGGGCGCGGAAACCTCAATTCCTTGAAGCGCTTTTCGTGACCACTGTTTAATCACCCGTATATCGATAATTAATTTATCCATGATATCATGTTGGAAACCATCGAATAAGTGCGGCTAATGTTTCGGGCGTAAACTCCGGTCAATTCAAAGGAGTGTCGTCCGTGTGTTACGACGCAGCTGCCGCCCCGCCTGTGCCGAATGCTCCGATCACCCGGGCGGAGGCCGCGCAGGCCATCCTGACCTCGGGTGACGGCACGCGCGTCGGCGCATTTCTCGCCCGCCCCGAGAAACCGTCAGGGGTGGGGGTGCTCGTCCTCCCCGACAATCGCGGACTGTCGGGCTTCTACCAGCAGCTCGCCGTACGGCTGGCGGAGCTGGGGCACACCGCGGTCGCGATCGACTACTACGCGCGCACCGCCGGAACCGACTACCGCGACCGGCCCGAGAGTTTCGCCGACATGGCCACGCTCATGCCGGACCATCTCGCCAGGCTGACCTCCGAGGGACTGTCCGCCGACATGTCGGCCGGTGTCGAAAGGCTCCGCGAGAGCTGCCACACCGTGGTCTCCCTGGGGTTCTGCATGGGGGGCAGGTTCGCGTTCAACACCGCCGCCCCCCGCTTCGGCCTCGACGGGGTCATCGGGCTGTACGGCTTTCCCGGCGAGCTCAACGGGGCCCCCGGCCCCATCCAGCTGGCTCACCTGATGACCGCGCCGGTCCTCGCCCTGTGGGGCGGTGGCGACGAGAACATCCCACCGGCCATGGTGACCGCCTTCGACGACGCCCTCACCGCCGCCGGGGTCGGGCACGAGTTCGTCACCTACCCGGACGCGCCCCACGGCTTCTTCGATCATCAGCTTCCCGACTTCGCCGACGCCTCGGCCGACGCCTGGCGGCGCATCACCCGCTTCATCTCCGCCACCGCCCAGGAGGCCATCGCGAAGTGAGACCGGTCGAGTCCCGGACGTGATCGGTCGCGCGTCCGACCGGCTCCGGCGGCGGAACCTCGCATCCGTGACCGGGCTTCGGGCCGGCCGCTTCGCGGGAGCCCGTGGTCAGCGGGTGATCCACTCGGTGGAGGTGGTGACCTCCCGCAGCACGCCGGGGATCGGCTCGACGCCGATGCCCGGCCCGCCGGGGACGTCCAGATGGCCGTCGCTCAGCTCGAAGGGCGGCGTGATGTCCGTCGTGTAGTAGCGGTGGGAGGCGGAGATGTCGCCGGGCAGCGTGAAGCCGGGCAGGGCGGCCAGGGCGACGTTGGCGGCGCGGCCGACGCCCGTCTCCAGCATGCCGCCGCACCAGACGGCGACGCCGTGGGCGCGGCACAGGTCGTGGATGCGCCGGGCCTCCAGGTAGCCGCCGACCCGGCCGGGCTTGACGTTGACCACGGAGCAGGCGCCCAGCGAGATGGCGGCGGCCGCGTCGGCGGCCGACTCGATGGACTCGTCCAGGCAGATCGGGGTGGCGATCCTGTCGGCCAGCCGGGCGTGCTGGACGATGTCGTCGTGGGCCAGCGGCTGCTCGATGAGCAGCAGTCCGAAGGGATCCAGCCTGGCCAGGTGGGGCGCGTCGGCGAGGGTGTAGGCGGCGTTGGCGTCGACCTGGAGGAGCAGGTCGTCGCCGAAGCGCTCCCGTACCGCGCGGACCGGTGCCAGGTCCCAGCCGGGCTCGATCTTGAGCTTGATCCGGACGTAGCCCTCGTCGAGATAGCCCGCGACGGTGTCCAGGAGTTCGGGGACGGAGTTCGTGATCCCGATCGACACCCCGGCGGGAACGCGGTCGGCGGCGGCGCCGAGGAAGGAGGCGAGGGATTGACCGGACGCGCGCAGCCAGGCGTCCAGGACCGCGCTCTCCAGGGCCGCCTTCGCCATCCGGTGGCCTTTGAAGGGCTGCAGCGCGCGGCCCACGCCGTGGACGTCGGCACGGGCGGGCAGGGCCGGGATGAGGAAGCGGCGCAGCACGTCGGCGGCGGCGTCGACGTACTCGGGGGAGTAGAGCGGGTCGGACATGGCCACGCACTCGCCCCAGCCCTCCGCCTCGGGGGTGACCACGCGGAGCAGGAGCACGTCGCGTTCGGTCTCCGTGCCGTAGGAGGTACGGAACGGCGTGACCAGTGGCATCGCGACCCGCCTCAACTCGATCCCGGTGATCTTCAAGCTTCCTTCTCCCATTCGTCGCACCGGGTTCCATTGTCATGCCGGGGGCACCCCCGCGTCGGGAGTACCCGCCTGGGGGCCGCCGCTCCACGAGGTGGCCCGTCTCACGGCCGAGGCCGATCGCCTCCTTACGGCAGGCCGCCCGCTGTCTCGCAGAGGAGCGGCCGCCGCCCCCGTCCCATCTCGGCTCATGCCTCCGCGAGGCTCAGGCGGGCCTGCCCAGCTCGGCGCGGAACAGCCGGTGCACGTTGCCGCCGATGATCTTCACGATCTCCTCGTCGGCGAAGCCGTGCTTGAGCAGGGCGTCGGTGACCAGGGGCAGGCCGCTCGGGCCGGACAGTCCGGGCAGGGTCGCGCCGATGTCGACGCCGCTGTAGCCGGGCTCCTCGCAGCACGGGGGAGTGACGTCGTGCATGACCTCGCGGATGAAGTCCGGACCGAGCCCCACGTGGTCGATCCCGCCGACGCTCACCACGTGCTCGATGTGGTCGACCAGCCGGTCCACCGTGTACTCGGTGACGTCCTCCGTCAGGAAGGCGGGCAGGAAGTTGACGCAGACCACGCCGCCGGTGGCGGCGACGCCGCGGATCTGGTCGTCGGTCAGGTTGCGGTGGTGGTCGCGCAGCGCGCGGGCCGAGG
>NZ_JBEOZN010000218.1:0-9168 GCF_040298085.1 Streptosporangium sp. NPDC001681
CGAATGAACGACAGCCCGCCCGCATCGCACAATTCGTAAAACGTCACCCGATGCTCATGACAGGTCCAGGCCACTACCCGAACCCGCCCGAAACGCCGCGACCTATTCCAGGTCAAAGGCATGCATCCGGGAGCAGCCGGTACGAGATGATGCGCTATGCATGACACTCCCCGCCGGGGAGGATTCTCGCTCATGATTCCTGCCGCTCGAAACGCACCGACCCGGCCAGGTCCACGGTGGCGTGAAAGATCACCCGCCGTGCCCAGTCATCGGAGACGGTGCCGAAGTCGTAGACCCGATGCGTGATGCGACCCCAGACCGTCGAGGGCGACTCCATCCGCCGCAGCTCCGTGCGCAGCGTGTCCATCGCCGTGGCCTGCCCCGAACTGATCCCGCACGGTCCGAGCTCGTCGGTTCCGCCAGAGGTGATGAACACCTCCCACTCGAACCTTTCGACGAGCTGTTCGGTGCCGCCGCAGTAGATGCAGTCCTCCTGCGCCGAGAGTTCCAGGTGCAGGCCCATGGCCGCCACGCATCCACGGCGGGTGACGATCTTCCAGCCGCGCCCGTCGCACTCCGTGCATTTAACCGGTGTTGTCATGCCGGAAAGAATGTCCGGGAGAACTTTTCCGCCCTATCCCGCGCAGGTATACCACCGAGAATATAGAGTCCCGTTCTGCGGTGATGCGCCACTTCGGAACCGATGACCGGAGGATGGAATGCACGGGAACGCTTTCAATCCAATCGAGATTCCGGCACGGGTCTGGGACAGCGACGAAAGCCAAGAAATCCTTAAGAACCGTGACGTGATGGGGCTTTTCAACCTGGCTGTCAAGTACAGCGGAGCAAGCCAGATCCGTCTCAGCACGGCGACCGGAATAGCCCAGGGCCACGTGAGCCTGATCGTCCGAGGGCGACGCCAGGTCACTGACCTGGAGGTCTACGAGCGCATTGCCACCGGCCTTGGCCTGCCCGATCATGCCCGCATGCTCTTCGGCCTGGCCCCGCTCGATCTCGCCTCTCCCACCGGGGATCACAGTGACAACCACCAGGAGCAGGCCGACGAGCTGACCTCCCGGATCGAAGCCGCTACTGCCATCGACCCGGTCATGGTCATGATCCTCACCACCGAGACCAACAACCTGCGCCTTATGGACCGCCGAGTCGGTGGGGTTGCCATCGCCGAGAAGATGCGCGCTCAGATCGCCCAGGTGCAACGCGCCCACCGCCACGCGGTACGGCCCGGCATCCGCGCCCAGCTCGCCCACGTCCTGGCCGAGACCTCATCCCTAGCCGGATGGCAGGCCATCCACACCGGTGCGCTCAACGACGCCTGGGATCACTACGAGCAGGCCAAAGCCGCCGCCCGTGAAGCCGACGATCCCGCCGTTCTCGCCTACGTATCGGCCGAACAGACCTATGTCCTGATGGAACTAGGCAGGCCGGCCGAAGCCACCGAGCTACTCCAGTACATCCACGCCACCCACCGCGAACGCATCCCCAACCTGTTACGGACCTGGCTGTCAGCAGCCGAGGCCGAAGCCGCCGCGACCCTCGGTGATGAGACCACCTGCCGCGCGGCCCTCGACCAGGCCGCCGCACTTCTACCGAATGGGGAGGCCGATGTGAGCATGCCGTACCTCTCCTTGGACGCTCACCACCTCGCCCGCTGGCGCGGAAACTGCCTGGTGCGCTTCGGCGACCCCGGCACCGTCGAAGATCTGCGCTCCGCCCTGGCGGGGATGGACGGCACCTACAACCGCGCCGAATCCGGAGTCCGCTGCGACCTGGGTCATGCTCTTCTGGCCAGGGGAGAACCCGACGCGGCCCAACCCCACATCCAACGCGCTCAGCAACTCGCGACCATGACCGGCTCCCGCCGCCAGCGCAAACGCATCGAGGAACTCGCCCGAGCGGTCAAGCGCTCACTCCGCTAAGCCCCTTACCCGCTGTTGAGCCGCTCCCGTGCCGCGTACAGACCGATCAACGTCCCCGACGTCCAGATATCACCGCGAGCGATCATCGCCGGAATCTCCGACATCGGTACCCACTCGATGAGATCGGCCTCAATCTCTCCCGTCGGGCTCCCGACCAGCTCGGCACCCCGCACGAGGAACAGGTTGTGCTCTGAGTCGACCATGCCGGCCATCGGCTGGTAGGTGATCAGGTGCTCGATCTCCTTGGGCCGATACCCCGTCTCCTCCTCCACCTCACGAGCGGCCGTCGTCATGGCGTCCTCGCCCGCATCGACCAGCCCGCCAGGCAGTTCCCAGCCCCACCGGTCAGCCAGGAACCGGTGCCGCCACATCAGGAGCACCCGGTTTTGGTCATCAACCACCACCGCGATAGCCGCCCGATCCAGATGCACCACGTGATGCTCGAACCGCTCCCCATCCGGGATCGCAACATCAACGAGACCCAGCCGAATCCACCGGTTGTCGTAGATCAGCCGCTCACCGTGCACGATCCAGCGCGTCTGCTCATCGTTGGTAGCCACACAGCGAAGTTACAGGTCAACATCCCCGACGTACACGGGCATGAGCACACAGCCACACGTCATCATGAAGACGACTCGTCCAGATGACGATCTTCTACGACATCACGCAAGCCAGCCACTGACCCGGTCCGGGCTGGAGGTCTGGCCTCTCCAAGCTGGTCCTGTCTCGGCTAATCGGCGGCAACATACAAGGCATTCAAAATTATTTACATTTACGGCTAGAGCGCTCTGTAGGCGTTCTCGCATTATTTCAAACTAGCGAGCGCTAAGTTCAGCTGTTAGCGCTCCGAGTACACCAGGAGCTTCAGGATTAATAAAACAATAGCTCTGCGGAGGGTGAAATGACTGCTCGCCTCGCAGTTCCTTCAAAGTAATAGGCTTGTCGAGAATGCTAGGCTGCTCTAGTGTTATAGCTGAGGCGAACTCCACTCCTTTTAGATAAGCATCATATTCATCTCTATGTAGTCCAACATGAGCAGCATACTGCGACCAAATATCTTCTGGTCTCTCCCGCTCGATCTTGCGTACACGAGCGGTGCCGAGGATTGCCATCACTGGAGAACTGGCGTAGATCAGCAGAACTGTGCCGGGCGTTAATCCGACACGCTGCCGCCGTAGCTCCACCGTTTTACTCCCGTCCAGGATCGCGTTAGCGAACCTGGGCTTTAGAGCCAACAGGACTGTTCTGGGATGTTCAACCTGCACGGGTGCCCTCCCGATAGATAGACGCGAACAGTTGCGGACTGATATTACGTGGTCCCTGCACCGTGCCCGTCAGTGACCCGCCGGCGAAGGCATCCTGGAGCCTCTTGCGGGCCAGAGGCCGATCAAAAACCTCTGTCTGGGTGAACCTCAAGGCCTGAGCCTTTCCATCTCTTACTACCCCCTCGATGTGCTTGAGATCCCAAACGCCTAGTCTGCTAAATCGGGAATGTAGCTTCACGGGATCGTCAACTACTACTTCTTCCAGAAGAGAGCAACCGATCACTGCAGCTGCACTTCGTTCCTTTCCTTGACTCTTATACCAAATAATACGAGCTGGTGCTGTCAGCCGAAGTCCATACGGGCTTCGATAGTAAACGTGTTCACGTCCCAACCCCCAGTTCTCTGTTCTGAAGAGTGGCAACGGCGCAGGCTCTCCGAAAAGTATTGACGAGTACTCAGGTCGAATGGGCAGTATGAATGTAGGAAGTTGTGAATCAATGACCTTGGCTGGCCAAAAAGCCCGCTCCACTTGCGCTGCTGCAAATCGAGCCATTTCTAATTCAGTATCGAAATTTATTTCGATACCCGCTCTCCTGCCTGCTTGACGCGTCTTCTCAAGGACTTCTGACGCCGCACCAGTACTGTCTACAACTAGGGCGACGAGGGCCTCGTTCGTCTCTACAAATCCATCCAATAGAGCGGCACGTCGAACCTGAGACGGCAAGTTTCGATCGGTAATAAAAAGAACTTCCAGGCGTTCCGCTCTGCATGCTCTACGAAGCTCGAATAGCGTGTGTTGAATTAAAGTTGGACTGACAGGGTGTCGGCCGTCTACGCGTAACAACGGTACGTTGAGCTGGTCATTGACGATTCCTGATGCATAAAGAAGAACAGGCCTGTTATCTGCATCTCGAATCAGCGTTCGACTCCAGCGCCTAGGATCCATTCCAGCTGAGCGGAGAGTGTCCAAAAATTCCTGCTTGGCTTCACCATCTGTAACGTTCTGGAAGACAAGGAGCTCTTCCTCAGTCCCAGACATGACCTCAGCCCGAGAGTAACCAGTTCCATAAATATCAGATGGGCGATATATTTCCGCTCGTGAAACTTCATCGATACGAATGACTACGTCAGAAGGACGTAGAATCCTTATTCCCAAAACAGAATCTGCCGCCTTTCCGAAAGCTGATATTAGGCTGTCGTCTTGTGTAACGAATACATCTGCCCCGCAAGCTGCAGCTTCACCTAAGTAGCGTGCACCTTTGTGGTCTTGTGAAGTAAAGGCACCTTCCTCGTTAACTCTGTCGATTAATCTACGTGTCAATATATCTGCCTGCCGATGGTCGCATTGCGCTTTCGCATACACATGCGAGAGAGACCAGCGATACTTATTGCGACGGCTGTCATCAGTGGTGCTATTGACTTCTCGGTGGAGCTGAGGGGTCGTAATTAATTGAAGCTTCTCCAGAAGGTGGTCTTGAACCAAGATCAAACTTTCCTGTGCCCCAGGCCGTTGAGGCCTGTCGTGCAGGTCACGCAAAATATCAAACTCAATGGAAGCTCTAATCAACGGTTCAAACGCGGGAGTAAATAGATCGACATGGTCAGGATTATTTCGATACCAGACTATGACCTTAGCTCGATCCGCTCCTCGTCCAGTTTTCTCTGAACGTGGATAAAATCCCAAACTGCTCCACATCTCATTTATCTTATAGTCCTCCCTGCAACTAGCGCGAATTCCCGAGCGATTGGGATAGAGTTCCGCTATCCGCCGAACAAGCGTACGAGCTAACCCTTTTTTCCTATGTTCTTGACCGACTACTAGATGAGTAAGAGTTATCTCGTTTCTGGGTAGTCCGAATAACGCATAGGCAGCAATCTTATTGTCCTTGACCGCAGCTAAAAGGCAGCCCTTCCTTGCGGCTTCAAAATAGGCAGAGTGCGGAAGAAGGCCAATCGTCCTTCGAGAACGATTGCCGAGCTCAATGACCTCATCTATGCGTTCATCGGATTCGAATACTGATTCGATCCCGTACTCATCCATTTTCGGACCTCCTTCAAGATTAATATCATCTTGAAGGTGCTCCGAGCTAGTAGTTTGCCTCAATGCTTTGAATTCACGCCTGGATAAATGAAGTGCAGCCCGTTCACTGTCTAGAATAGGACTGCTCTGAAGTACTATATTCGGCCATCCCTTTTTGTCGTGACGTCTTTTTGGTCTCCAGGATGTTCTGTGGATCTAAGTAGTTAGCGAACGCAAACTGATTTTGGCTGCATAATATGAGCAACCTATCATTCGCTCGATACTTCGCCTAAATAGAGAATCCGTCGCTGCAATACCATAAGCTATCGGCTAATGCCTGATAGGTTGCGGTCTGCCAACTATTGGTATTGGCATTTCGGCGGCTCTGTGCTTGGTCCTTGAGATGCTTGCGCACCCTTTCTGTACCACCCGTAGGCCCTGCCGCGTAAATTTGGGATAGATAGTATCTAATATTACTTAGTTCATAGGAAGCTTGGGCTGCATAAAGGCCTCCTAGTCCGAAGGTTTTAAAATGCAGATTCACTCGTCGCACCATTGTGGAATCCCAGCTATCCGGCGGATCAATGTAGAATTTTAGGGCGGCCGGGGTAACCTCGACGACTTCTGCTCTCAGCCATGCATCATTTTCGACATTGTCGAAGTAAGGGTGAAGGGTCTCCTGATCGCTGGATGCTGGGACCGCGTCTAATTTCATCTTATTACAGTCACTGCAGGCAGGGATAAGATTGTTCGGATTAACCGCCAATGCAGGATAAATGGTTTTTGGTAAATGATGATCGAGTGTAGAAACTTGCCGATGTCCGCAGAGTGGACATCGGCCATCTTTTGCAGCCAAGATCAATTCGTCATAAATCTTTCGGCCGCCACCTCCTCTTCTCACCATTCCGTTTTTATAGACACCGATTAGTTCCTGGCCGGTTACTCTTGGATCGAGTGAGAAATTTTTCGGTTCTAGAGAGTGAAGAGTGACGTTATTGGCGGCTGCTGTATAATCTTGATCGGCTAAAACAATTTTCCCCTCGACGTCATGCAGACGTTCTTTTAGATCCCTATTTCTGACACGGCTGATGCAGGCACGAAAACTTGAGGCTGCTGTGTAGCTGGGGGGGTCAATCTGCCACATTAAAGTTCGTTCTCCGCCTCTCTAGCTGCTATGAGCGCCCTAATAAGGCCCCGAGCCTCGCCACCGAGCTGGCCCCCAAAATGCTCTACGATCTGCTCATATGTATCGCCTTCTCTAACTGCGTCCCTGAGAAGGCGATGAAATCCTGATCTAGTCACCTCTAGACCGAAGATTTCACGGGTCAGAATCCCTACATTCTCACCAAATGTTTCCACCATGGGACGTTCAACCACAATATCCAGGCCAGAACGTCGTAGCTTCCAGGCGCAACTTCGGGGGACTTCTTGAAGAACTACAGGAGAGTGCGTGGCGATGATGGCTACGCCGTTGCGATTGATTAGAAGATCCGAAAGGGCACGTGTAAAAGCACTTAGCAGAGGTGGATGAAGATGTGCTTCCGGTTCATCAAGGAGCACGAGAGAGCGCTCTTCTACCGTTTCTACTAGGCGAGTTATAGTCAAAAGGACAATTTTATGTCCTGAACTTAAACGGCGGAAAAGTTGGCTTGCTTGGTTCTTTAGTTCTTCGTCATCGGTTGCTGAATCAGCCAAAGAAGCAACGCCGGCATCACTGAATATCGGATCTGCTTCTAACATCTCTAGAGCCCGTCGCCAACGTACCTGACGCGCTCCTTGAAGACATATTCTAACGCTTTTACCGAACTCTGCAGACAGAGCTCTCCAGTCTTTGGGGTACCGCTTTTCTCCTGGTCGCCCGATGGTTTTTAGGCCGATGTAAGAATATTGTATTGCATCGACTTTGTTGCGATTATTGCTGATGGGTTCGAAGGGGTCGAAAGCGCTAAAGGTTACTGATACAAGGTTAGTAAAGCTGCCATGTCCAGCAATCTCAAATGTGCCAACTTCATCTTCTTTTGCGCGAACGTCGGCTAACGCGCGCGCCATATGATGCAAAATATGGGTTTTGCCGACACCGTTTCTTCCAATTAACACATGAATGTTGGTGGGTGGTTGAGAATCGGGAGTTACGTCAAACTCTAACGAAATTGGATCGAAACCTTCTTGTCTACTAGCTGTAGATGTGTAGGTAAAGTGATACCGCGATAGCCGAACACCACCGTGAGCGAGTCGACGGAACTGCCCTTCAACCGTGGCTCGCGGAACGGAGCGCAGTAGCGAGGCTCCTGTGACATCTTCCTTGAGGGATCGTTGAAACAAATCTTGATCGTATGCGACGTCTCGTAGGGCGCGTAGAACTTCGTCTCGTAATTCAGCGCCAAATTCGTTTAGTGTCTGATAATAGCTGTTATCCTGTCCGAGGGAAAAGAATCGATTGTCCAATTCCTGGAATTCGGTAGGCAGGTCAGGTTGACGTTGACCTTCCTGCATCGCGAATTGACCAATTTTCACCTGTCCAACGAAAACTGTTTCTCCGTCTTCATCCTGGTAAGCTAAATCATATTGAGTGTTATATTTGAACCAATCATCCCAATTATCTGTAATCAAATAGAAACCTGGCGGCACTCCTTGTAGCCTTGATTGCCTCCCTGCGGGCAGGACGCTGAACTGCATCTGTTGACCCCCTTCCGTGGTCACCTATCTAGGTTTTGTTCCGGGAGCACTTCTTGACAGTGCTCGCCGATGACTCCTAGAGCGATGCAACTTGCCCTACAAGCACCACTTCACACCGTATAGTTCCATCTACTAGGGGCGGTTGAGAACCCATCAGTCAATCTTCGATCCTGCGCATGTGAGCACAACTTGCACGCCGACGTACCTACGCCACCATGCACATGTGCCTGACCATGGTCTAGATCAGCCATGCAGGACGGTTCCTCCTGGCTCGAAAAGCGGGAAGTCATGCTGCGGTACCGCTTCCAGCGCTCGGGCTGGCAACGCTTTGCCCCAGGTGGCTTTCCGCGCGATGGTGTGGCGAACGAGAGATGTGCGCAGGGATCCTGCTTCAGCAGGTCAGCTTAGATAAGCGAGCATCTCTTCTGCGCTGCCCTGACATGCCTGTCTTTAGCCCGTTGCCGAATTGTTCTCATAAGTATCAAGCGGCGGCGCGCCGCGCCGCCGTACCCGGCCCTCTGCCGCCCGCCGCCCGGGCGTGCGGCGTGGGCGCCGGTCCCGGCCGGCGGCGTCCCGGGCCGTAAGCCGCACCGCGCGCCCGCCGTGCCTAACGCGTGCGCCGACCTATGCGACGCACCACCGCACTGCTTTCGCCCTCACGATCGCCCGACTGTGGCACTTTGCCATTGATGGTTGGGGGCGATCGACGATCCGCGGCTTCGTTCCTCAGCCACGGCTCACCGGATATCTTGGGCGATGTCGAGGTTCTCTCGCACGACCCCTGTGAGCGGATGCGTCGGTCCCAGGACCCGGATGGAGTCGGTGAGGTTCTGTTCGTACAGTGGGATGGCCCGGCCCAGATCCCCCGCCGCTTGGTAGACGTAGGCAAGGTTGTTGCGGTTAGACAGAGTGTTGGGGTGGTTGGCGCCCAGGACCCGGATGGAGTCGGTGAGGTTCTGTTCGTACAGTGGGATGGCCCGACCCAGATCCCCGGCCGATTCGTAGGCGCTGGCGAGGTTGTTGCAGCTGGTCAGGGTGTCGGGGTGGTCGGCGCCTAGGACCCGGATGAAGTCGGTGAGGTTCTGCTCCAACAGCGGGATGGCCCGACCCAGATCCCCCGCTGCTTGGTAGGCGCCAGCGAGGTTGTTGCAGCTGCCCAGGGTGTCGGGGTGGTCGGCGCCCAGGACCCGGATGGAGTCGGTGAGGTTCTGTTCGTACAGTGGGATGGCCCGACCCAGATCCCCGGCCGATTCGTAGGCGCTGGCGAGGT
>NZ_JBEOZN010000219.1:0-8790 GCF_040298085.1 Streptosporangium sp. NPDC001681
CAAAATGAGGATGGCCGGGACATCCAGCGTGAAGACGGCCAGGCGAGCAGAAGGCTCTGTCAAAGGGTCATCGCCTCGCGATCCGCCCTCTGAGAGGGTGTTTTGGCATGTACCGTAGGGCTTAGCTGCTTATGTCCAGCGGAGCATTCGCGCGGTTTCGTCTGGAATCTGTGCATCTATGTGCCGAGGCGAGATCGCTTCGATGTCCATTTCGTTAGATGACCTAACCCAGATTCCGTCTGGCGTGGGCTTGCCCGGGACGCGCCGTGTTTCGACAGGTGCGGAGAGCCATGGCGGTCGAAGCGTAAGGCTCAGGTATGTCCCCCCGACGCGCGTACCCTTCCGATCTTTCTGACGCCCGCTGGTCGCTGATCGAACCGACCCTGACCGCTTGGCGGCAGGTCCGGCTCGACCGACGTCCCACTGGAGCCCCTGCCCCTACCGACCTCCGTGACATCTTCGACGCGATCCTGTACGTCAACCGGACGGGAATCGCCTGGAAGTACCTGCTGCACGACTTCCCGCCCCACGCCACCGTCTACTCCTACTACGCCGCTTGGCGCGACGAGGGCATGTTCGCGCAGCTCAACCAGGATCTGACCGGCCTGGCCCGGGTGAAGGCCGGGCACGACGCGAAGCCGACGGCCTCGGTCATCGACACCCAGAGCGTGAAGACCTCCACCAACCCGCCGACCGCGACCCAGGGCACGGACGCGGCCAAGAAGATCGTGGGTCGCAAGCGCAGCGTCGCGACCGACGCGCTCGGCCTGCTCCTGGCGGTCACCGTCTGCGCCGCCTCGGTCTCGGAGAATCAAGCCGGTATGCAGGTGCTGGACCAGGCCAAAGCCGACCACCCCACGCTCACCAAGACCTGGGTCGACGCCGGATTCAAGAACCAGTTCACCGAACACGCCGCCGCTCTGGGCATCGACGCCGAGGTCGTTCCCCGCAACTCCGACATCAAGGGCTTCCATGTCCTCAAACGCCGCTGGGTCATCGAGCGGACGTTCGGCTGGCTGATGCTCCACCGCCGTCTGGCCCGCGACTACGAGACCCTACCCGCCAGTTCCGAAGCCATGATCCACATCGCAATGATCGACAACACCAGCAAGCGCATAACCGACGAAGCCACACCAACCTGGCGAGGGACGTACTAGGGCAAACAACGCAGATCAAACGCCCTCTCATAGCCGTAGTAGGCGGCAGTGTGCGCGACCGCCCGAGTCGCGGCGACAAGGACAGCCGCCGCATCGGCGACCATGATGCCGACCACCGTTCCGGCTGCGGGCGGCGCCCCAGCCCCGGCGCCAAACACCGTGCCTCCGGCAGCGACGATCTCACCGCCAGAGACTGCAAGCCCAGCGCAAGCTCCTTCAACGGTGCTGGCGAGTGTGTAATGAAGATCGAGGCGCGGCTTGACCTTGTCGGTATCTCGCAACTCCAGCTTGCCAACATGCGATATCTCGGTGACCGCGTACCCGTGCTTTGCGTAGGCATCTACCACCGCCTGGCGGCGAACGCTCGCGATCGACAAGCGGTTGACCGTGCCGCTGTTCGATCACGCGTCCGCTCCAGGAGGCCGTCACGGGTTCAGGCGGATGTAGCCCGTTGCCGTCAGGCGGCCACCATAATCCCGGATCCTCGTGTCCCAGTTTGGCTCGCCGGGACGTGCACCCACTACCAGCCCCTCATGCGCCAGGAGGGGGGCGACAAGTTTGTACTCGATTGCAGCGGCCCGACGACCCGATCGTCGTACCGCCTCCGCCATGAGGAGTGCTTGAAGGGGACCATGAGTCACCAGCCCTGCGTACCCCTCGACGTCGCGGGCGTAGTCGCGGTCGTAGTGGATGCGGTGGGCGTTGTACGTCAGCGCTGAGAATCGGAAGAGCATCGTCGGGTCGGTCTCGACCTCCCACTCCTCCCACTCCTTACGCTCCGGCGGCTGCGGTACGAACGCACGGGCTGCAGATTCGGACCCGGAGCCAGGGCGAGCGGCGTCACGGTATACGACGTCCTGCTCCTCCACCACCGCGATATCCTCTGCTTGGATGATCGTGTGTCTGACCGTCACGAAGGTCAGACGCCCCGATCGCCCCTCCTTGTCGGCGACCGAGGTGATCTCCGACCTGCGGGTGGCCTCTCGGTCCAGCATCAAGGACCGCAGCCGGGTCACCCGGCCGCCCGCCCACATTCGGCGGCGACCTGGCTCCGGCGGCGTGGGGATCACTCCCCGGACCGGATGGCCGTCCGCCCCTAGATCTGCCTGGTGCGGACACTCGAGGAGGTAGAGCCAGTGCCATAGCAATGGCAGGCCGTCTCGCTCCAGGTTCGGAGGCGCGACATCGAGCAGCCGGGCCAGGGCGACGGCCGGCGCGGGCCGCAGGATCTCCGTCCGCATCACGTGGGAGTCGCTCATCGACCCACCACATCACGAGGTGCCAGGAACTCGGCGCGGAGCAGGTCATTGTGCTCGCCGAGCCGGGGCACGGCACCCATCGGCGCCTCCTGCCCGACGATCGACGCCGGCGGTAGCAGAGCTTGGAACGAGCTGCCTGAGGTCGTCACCGTCCGCCACCGCTCTCGCGCGAGCAGCTGCGGATGGCTCAATAGGTCCGCGGGCGTGCGCATCCGGGCGCAGGCGATCCGTGCAGCGTCGAGGCGGGCGACGACCTCGTCAACGCCGAGACGGCTGAAGGCTGCCTCGATCAACGGCCGGATCGCGGCGTCGTTCGCCACCCGCTCAGGGTTGTGCGCGAAACGTGGGTCCTCGACCAGGTTCGAACGATCCAACACCTCACGACAGAGGCGTTCCCACTCCCGGTCGTTCTGGACGCTGAGGAAGACCAGCGCGCCGTCACCTGCGGCGTATGGCCCGTACGGCGCGATCGAAGCATGCCTGGCACCGGTACGGCGAGTCGCCTGTCCGCCGTACCCCGAGTAGTACGCCGGCTGCAGCATCCACTCGCCGAGCGCGTCGATCATGGCCACCTCGATCGTGGCCCCCACGCCCTGAGTGACACGTTGCAGGAGCGCGGTCAAGATACCGGAGTAGGCGTACATGCCCGTGGCGATGTCGGCGATAGAGATCCCGACCTTGCTCGGTTCCTCGCTGGTGCCCGTCGCCATCACCAGACCGGCCTCGCACTGCACGAGAAGGTCGTAGGCCTTCCGTGCGCCGTCCGGCCCTCCGGTCCCGTACCCGGAGATCGAGCAGTGGATGAGCTCCGGTCGTCGCTCGCGGAGGGTCACCGCGTCCAGTCCCAGCCGCTCGACGGCTCCGGGGGTCAGGTTCTGCACGAGGACGTCGACCCGGTCGATGATCGCGTCCAGCACCGCACGATCGGCGGCGGACTTGATGTCGAGCTCGATCGACTCCTTGCCTCGATTGAGCCACACGAAGTAACTGGACTCACCGTGCACCGTGCGGTCGTAGTCACGAGCGAAGTCCCCGGCTCCGGGGCGCTCGACCTTGATGACCCGTGCGCCGAGGTCGGCCAGTTGGCGCGTCGCGAACGGCGCCGCGACCGCCTGCTCGAGCGCCACGACCGTCACGCCGGAAAGGGGAAGCATCTGACCTCACTGGGTGTGGGAGCGCAGGATGTTCCGGGCGCGCTCGACGACGGGCTTGTCGACCATCCGGCCGTCCGGAGCACTGCTCACGGCTACTGGCGACTCGTCCTGGGCACGGAGCACCTCGCGTGCCCAGGCGACCTCTGCCTCAGCGGGCGCAAGACCTCTCGCGGCGGCGGCGAGCTGCGCCGGATGGATGCACAGCTTGCCGCGGAAGCCCAGGCTCCGCGCACGACGGGCGTCCCTCTCGACGGCGCCGGCGTCGTGGATGAGCGTGGTGACGCCATCGACCGGGGCGGGGAGCCCGGCCACCCTTGAGGCTAGGACCAGGCTGCTGCGCGCGTGGAGCAGCGGCGTCGGGTCATCCTCGACACCGAGATCGGCGGCAAGGTCCAGCGAGCCGAACGCCAGCCGCGCGACGCCCGTCCCTGTCGCAACCTCATGGACCCGATGAAGTCCCAACGCCGTCTCGATCAGCGCGACCACCGGGCCCATCCGTTCGCTGACCGCAGCCAGCACGTCCGGGGACTCGGCCTTCGGCACCATGACGCCCGTGAGCCCCTCGACCCCCTCCAGGGCGTCGAGGTCATCGGCGAACCAGGGCGACGCGGCATCGTTGACCCGCACCCAGGCACGTCCGCCGGAGCCGAGCCACTCGCGGACCGCCGAACGTGCTTGGTCCTTGTCCTCGGGGCGGACCGCATCTTCGAGGTCGAGCAGAACCGCGTCGGCACCCGAAGCGACCGCCTTACCGAACCGGTGGGCGTCAATTCCTGGGACGAACAGCCACGTCGCGGCCCCGGCCACCGTCATCGCGCCACCCGGTTGCGCGCCACGAGCTGGCGGACGATGACGTTCTTCAGGATCTCGTTGGTGCCCTCGCCGACGATCATCAGCGGCGCGTCTCGGAAGTAGCGCTCGACATCGAACTCGGTGGAGTAGCCGTAGCCGCCGTGGATGCGGACCGCGTCCAGCGCGATCTTCATCGCGGTCTCCGACGCGAACAGCTTGGCCATCCCGGCCTCCATGTCCGCGCGACCGTCGTCGTACCGGCGCGCCGCGTACTGGACCAGCTGCCGCGCCGCGGTCAGCTGGGTCACCATGTCGGCCAGGTAGTTCCCGACGGACTGGTGCTTCCAGATCGGCTGGCCGAAACTCTCCCGTTCCTGGCTGTACTTGAGCGCATCCTCCAAGGCAGCGCGGCCGACGCCGAGGGCACGGGAGGCAACCTGGATCCGCCCGATCTCGAGACCGCGCATCATCTGACCGAAGCCGCGGCCCTCCTCGGTCCCGAGCAACGACGTCGCAGGGACTCGGAGGTCGTCGAAGGCCAGCTCGCAGCTCTCGACGCCCTTGTAGCCGAGCTTGGGGAGGTCACGTGACACCGAGAAGCCGGGACCCTTCTCGACCAGCAGGATGCTGATCCCGCTGTGCGTCGGCTGCGCATCGGGGTCGGTCAGGCACAGCAGCGCGATGAGTTGTGAGCGACGGGCGTTGGTGATCCAAGTCTTCGACCCGTTGATGACGTAGTCGTCGCCGTCCCGGCGAGCGACGGTGCGCATCGCCTGCAGGTCGGATCCACCGCCGGGCTCGGTCAGCGCCATCGTCGCCCGGATCTCACCGGTTGTCATCCGCGGCAGGTAGTGGTCCTGCTGCTCCTGGGTGCCGAAGTTGACGAGGAGCTTCGCCACGACGCTGTGGCCGCCCATGGCACCGGCAAGGCTCATCCAGCCGCGCGCCAGCTCCTCGGTCACCGCGGCGTAGCAGGGCGTGGACACCCCCGCGCTGTTCCACGGCTCGGGAATCGCGAGACCGTAGACCCCCATCAACTTCATCTGCTCGATGAGCGTCTCGGGGTAGGTGTTGGCGTGCTCGAGATCCCGGACGACCGGCTTGACCTGCCGGTCGACCCAGTCCCGCACCACCGACACGATGGCGGACTCCTCGGCGTTCAGCTCGTACATCCCATGCTCCTATCTATCGCCGGGCCGCGCCGGTCAGGCGACGGTGGGTCAGCAGCGACGAGACCGCGACTGCCACGATGACCGCGCCACCGTTGAACACCGGCTCGACCCAGTCCGCGGCACCGGCCAGGGTCAGGCCGTTGATGCTGATAGCCACGAAGAACACGCCGACGAGCGTCCCGGCGACGGTGTAGCGGCCGGGCCGGATCGTCGTCGAGCCGAGGAAGATCGCCGCCAGAGCAGGCAGCAGGTAGCCGACGCCGACGCCGGAGGCCGCGCTGCCGGTACGGGCGAGCAGCAATGCACCGGCCAGGCCGGCGAGCGCACCCGACGCGACGAAGCTGAGGGCGACCGTCCGCTGGACCGGGAGGCCGACGAGGTGCGCGGCCGACTCATTGACTCCGACCGAGAGCAGCCGCCGGCCGAAGACCGTCAGGCCCAGCAGGAACGACACGCCCAGCGCGACCGCGACCACGAGGACTACCGGCCGCGGAACGCCCAGCCAGAGTCCGTTCCCGAAGTTCGTGAGCGCCTCGGGCACACCCACGATCGTCCGGTAGCCCGACCAACTGGCGGCCACCCCGCCGAGCAGGGTCGCCATCCCCAGGGTGATGACCAGCGAGTTCGCACGGCAGTAGGCGACCAGCACCCCGTTGGCCAGGCCGATGATCGCGCCGGTCCCGACGGCGAGGCCAATGCCGACCAGGATGGGGAGGTCCATCGAGGTGGTGGCCTTGGCCGCCGCGATCGACGTCAGCGCGACGATCGCCCCGACCGAGAGGTCGAATCGGTGGGCGACCAGCGGGATCAGCGCGGCGAGCGCGACCAGGATCAGCACCGACTCGTTGGCCACGATGTTGCGGAAGTTCGATGTGGTCAGGAACGTCGCCGAGGTCGCCGGGTTGATCGCGAAGTAGGCGGCCACTGCCGCCAGCAGGATCACGAGCCCGAAGCGCTCGGCGACGCGCAGCAACGCGGTGAACGGTTGACGCTGCGACATCTCCTCGATGTCTGGACTCACGGCGTGGCCGTCATGCGATGTCATTTCGGTGCCTTCTCATGCTGGTAGACGTTCTCGAAGATCCAGTGCCGCGTGATGCGGTCACCCGAGGCCTCGCACGTGACCCGACCGTCGACGAGGACGATCACCCGGTCCGCTAGGTAGAGCAGCTCGTCGAGGTCCGAGGTCGCGAGGAGCACGCCTGCGCCAGCGGCGACTGCGGCGTCGATCTGTGCGTAGATGTCGGTCCGTGCGCCGACGTCAACCCCCTGCGTCGGCTCGTCGAGGAGCAGCACAGCTGGGGAGGTCCTCATGGCTCGGGCAATGATGGCCTTCTGCTGGTTCCCCCCGGAGAGCCTGGAGATGGGCGCATCGATAGCCCCCTTGATCCCGTAGGCAGCCACG
This sequence comes from Streptosporangium sp. NPDC001681, assembly GCF_040298085.1. Taxonomy (NCBI): domain Bacteria; kingdom Bacillati; phylum Actinomycetota; class Actinomycetes; order Streptosporangiales; family Streptosporangiaceae; genus Streptosporangium; species Streptosporangium sp. NPDC001681. Next base: position 6,940 of record NZ_JBEOZN010000219.1, read on the forward strand.
TCCCGCTCGGCGTCGCGGCGTTCGGCGGAACGGCGCAGCCACCCGCCGCGTCGGTACCGACCGACCGTGGTCGCCGAGAGGTTGTCGGAGACCGAGAGGCTCTGGAACGCCGCATCGCGACCCCGTTCCTCGGGGACCATGGCCAGCCCCTTGGCGATCGCGTCCGCGACGTGGCCTCGACGCACGGGCAGGCCGGCTATCTCCAACGACCCGCTGCGGGGGCGGACCGCGCCGAAGATGTTCTGCAACAGGCTGGTTCTACCGCTTCCGACCAGTCCGGCCAGGGCGACGACCTCGCCAGAGTTGACATCGAACGAGATGTCCTTCAGGGGGCCGCCGGTGAGTCCGCGCACCGACAGCACCACGTCGTCCGACGCGGTGCGGCCCACCCGGTTGACGTCCTCGGGAGCATGTCCGGCGATGCTGGCGACCAGGCTGGCTCGATCGTGCTCCGCGGCCGGGCGGGTGTCGACGTGTCTTCCGTCGCGGAGCACCGTGATCGTGTCGGCGTATGTGAGCACCTCGTCGAGGCGGTGCGTAACGTAGAGGATGCTCTGTCCCTGCTGGCTATAGGACTTCAGCCGCCGCAGCAGCCCCTCGACCTCGTCCGCAGGCAGGCGGGTCGTCGGCTCATCGAGGACGAGGAGCCCCACCCCTCCAGCGTCACGGTCGCGGAGGCACCTGGCGATCGCGACCAGCGTCTGATCGGCCGGTCGCAGGTCGCGAACAGCTGTCCGCGCGTCGACCTCCGCACCGAGACCGTCCAGGAGTAGCTGCACGGAGCGGTGCGCCTCCCCCCAGTCGAGCCCGCCGGCCCTGCGCGGGTACGACAACCCAGCCAGGACGTTCTCGGTGACGGTCAGCTGCGGGAACAGGCCCAGGTCCTGATGGACGAACCTGATGCCGGACTCCCGCGACCAACGTGGCGAGAGTCGCTCGACGTCGAAGGTCGCGCCGCCCAGCTGCAGAGACCCGCCCCGATCGGCGCCGTACACGCCCGCGAGGATCTTGATCAGCGTGGACTTGCCCGATCCGTTACCGCCGACCAGAGCGTGGAAGTGACCGGGCTCGATCGAGAAGCTGACGTCGGCCAAGGCTCTCGTGCCCGGGAAGGTCTTCGACACCCCGACGAGCGACAGCGCGCTCGCCGAGGCGTCGACGGTGGCGTCGAACATTCAGTCCACGCCCCAGATCTTCTTGTAGTTTCCCTGGTAGTTCGACGACTTCGGGTTGCCGTCGTAGACATCTCCCTCTGGGAGGTGGTCAGCGTCCATGCTTCCGATACCCGTGCCAGAGTTCACCTGGTCGACACCGGCGAACAGGCGGTTCAGCCCGTCGGCGGCGGCCCAGCCGGTCCACGTCAGCGGTCGACCGACCGCGTACGACTGGGTCCCCTTACGGATCAGCTCGATCGACGAGGGCACGCCTTCGTTGCCGGTGAGCAGGAGTCCGTCCCGACCGCTCTTGCGGGCCTGGTCGACTGCGGCGCCGACGCCCAGGGTGATCGCGGAGTCTGCGGGAACCATGACCACGTCGGCATTCGGGTGCTTCTGCAGCGCTGCCGTGGCCTTGCCCTGGAGCTTGCCACCGAAGAGGTCACCGGCAGTGAATGGGACCTCGTGCACGAGGCAACCGCCGCATTCGGCGAGCCGCTCCGCCTGCGAGTCGCCGACGAGCCGGAGGGTGGCATTGTCGTCCTGGCGCATCAGGATGATCTCGGCCTTGCCGTCGGTCTCGGCGATCACCCAGTCGGCGATCGTCGGGCCGACGAAAGTGCTCATGTAGTCCTCGTACGAGATCAGGTCGTCGTTGAACCGCAGGTATTCGTCGAACAGCGGCTTTCCGCCGCCG
>NZ_JBEOZN010000220.1:0-8747 GCF_040298085.1 Streptosporangium sp. NPDC001681
ACTTCGGTCACCGGCTCCGCCACCACGTCCGCGAGGCCACCGCACGCCGACTCCCGCGGATCCGTTTCCAGGTTGTCCACGGCCTGAAAAGCCGTGGAAGGACGTCACCTTCCCGCACGGCGGCACCTGGACTTGGCCGACGGTCTCCTGCCGCGTCGGCGGAGGCCGGCGCCCCGGTGCCGCAGGCGGAACCTCAGGTTGCCTGAGGCACCGGGGCGCCCCCCCTCAGGAGAGAGCGCGCCGGAGGGCGTCGATCCGCCCGGCCCAGATCCGCCGGGAGAGCTCCGCCTCGGGCGCGAACGTCTCCGAGGCGTGGTAGCTGCCCGGGGTGACGCGCAACTCGGTCGGGACGCCCGCCTGCATGAGCCGCTGAGCGAACGCGATGTCCTCGTCCCGGAACAGGTCGACGGTGCCGACATCGATGAAGGCCGGGGGGAGACCGGACAGGTCCTCGGCACGCGCCGGGGCCGCGTACCGGTCGGCCTCCTTACCGCCGAGGTACCAGTTCCAGGCTTCGATGTTGCCCGCGCGGTCCCAGATCCCGATGTCGGTGATCTCGTGGCTCGACGGCGTCTCGTTCCGGTCGTCGACCATCGGGTAGATCGGCATCATGAACGAGAGGGCTGGGCCGCCGCGGTCCCGCGCCAGGAGCGCCGTGCCGATGGTCAGCCCGCCACCGGCGCTGGCGCCGTAGATCGCCAGGCGTTCCGGGTCGATGCCCAGCTCGCCGGCGTTCTTCGCCGTCCACACCAGGCCCGCGTAGCAGTCCTCGACCGGGGCGGGATGGGGGTGTTCCGGGGCGAGGCGGTACTCGACGGAGACCACGACGGCGCCGACCTGGTCACAGATCATCGTCGCGGCGGCGTCCTCGCCCGCGACGTTGCCGAGGATCATGCCGCCACCGTGGATGTAGTAGATGCCGGGCAGCGTGCCGGACACGTTGACCGGCCGGTAGATCCGCACGGTGATGTCGGGCTCCCCGTCGGGGCCGGGGACGGTCCGATCCTCCTTGGTGACGTTGGGGTTCTCGGGCACTTCGAGGGCGCCCATCATGCCTGCGACGGCGGCTCGGCGCTGGACGATGTCGGGGATGGCGTTGAAGCCGCCGGGCAACATGCCGAGCAGCCCGTCCAGGGGAACGCGAGATTCGGGATCGATCAGGTCACGACGGGACATTGGCCCTCCAACGGGTCACGAATCTGGTGGACGTGAATGTAGAACGGTTGGGAGTCGGTGTCATCGCCCGGCGGACGGGCGGCGGGGGTTTTCCGGTGGCGAGGACCGTACGGCCGCTGTTCCCCGATCACGGCGCGACCACTTCGCCGCGCCGCTCCCGGCCGGTCAGGTGGAGAGGTCGAAGCCCTCGTAGCCCAGGGCGGCGATCTCGTCGCACTTCCTGCGGTACTCCCCGACACCGCCGGCATAGGGCATGAAGACCCTCGGCTTGCCCGGCACGTTGGCTCCCATGTACCAGGAGTTCGCCTTGGGGTAGAGGGTGGAGTCGGCGATGAGGTTGACGTGGTCCACCCAGGCGTCCTGGGCCTCCACGGTGGGCTCGATCGTCCGCAGACCCCGGTGGTCGAGATGCCCGATCGCATCGGCCACCCAGTCGACGTGCTGCTCGATGGAGACGACCATGTTCGAGAGCACCGACGGGCTGCCCGGCCCGGTGATCATGAACAGGTTCGGGAAGCCCGCGGAGCCGATCCCGAGATACGTGCGGGGGCCCGCGCTCCACGCCGCCTTGAGTGAGGCACCGCCCCGGCCGCGGATGTCAACGTTCGTCAGCGCCCCCGTCATCGCGTCGAACCCGGTCGCGTAGACGATCGCGTCGAACTCGTACTCCCTGTCGGAGGTGCGGATGCCCCTGTCGGTGACCTCCACGAGCGGTGTGCGCCGCAGATTGACCAGGTGCACGTTCTCGCGGTTGTACGCCTCGTAGTAGCCGGTGTCCAGGCAGGGGCGCTTGGTGCCCACGGGGTACTCCGGGCAAAGGTCCGCGGCGGTCCGCGGGTCCTCGACGATCTGGTGGATCTTGCCGTGGATGAACCGCTTCGCCGTGTCGTTGGCCTCCTGGTCGACGCTGAGATCGGCGTACGCGGTCAGGAGGTTGACCAGGCTGCCACTCTCCCAGGCCCCCTCGAAGGTGGCGTCGCGCTCCTCGTCGGAGACCTCCAGGGCGGACTTCGTCGGGATCGGCGTGGGGACCCCGAATCCGGACTCCTTCTGGGCCTGGCGGAAGGCCCGGTAGTTCGCCTTCATGTCGGCGATCTCGTCCGGGCGCAGCCTGCGGTTACGGGCCGGGAGGCTGTAGGCGGGGGTGCGCTGGAAGACGGTGAGGTCGGTGGCCTGCTCGGCGATGACCGGGATCGACTGCACGCCGGAGGACCCGGTGCCGATGATCCCGACTCGCATGCCGGTGAAGTCCACACCCTCGTGTGGCCAGTGCGCCGTGTGGTAGGTGGCGCCGCCGAAGCCGTCGAGGCCGGGGATCTCCGGCAGCTTCGAAGACGACAGGCAGCCGGTGGCCATGACGAGGAAGCGGGCGGTGACGGTTTCCCCGGCCTCGGTGCGCACCAGCCAGGTCCTGCCGGGCTCGTCGTAGCTGGCCGCCGCCACGCGTGTCTCGAAGAGGATGTCCCTGCGCAGGTCGAACCGGTCGGCGACGTGTCGCGCGTACCGGAGGATCTCCGGTTGGGTCGGGTAGCGCTCCTGCCACTCGTACTCCTGCTCAAGGTCTGAGGAGAACGAGTAGGAGTAGGCCAGGCTCTCCACGTCCACCCGGGCTCCGGGATAGCGGTTCCAGTACCAGGTGCCGCCGACGTCGGTGCCGGTCTCGAACACGACCGCGGACAGGTTCATCTCGCGGAGCTTGTGCAGCAGGTACATGCCCGAGAAGCCGGCGCCGACGACAACGACGTCGACAGAGGCGGGAACGGTGCGCGGGCCGGAGTCGGGTGCGGACATTCGTCCTCCTGAGGTGCGAGGGGTGTGACGAATCGGTGTGCGCGGCGCGGAGATCGCGACCTCACGACGCCATCCGGCCATGAGGGCGTGCGTCATCGCCTCAGGGCCATGCTCATCTGGCCGGGGTGGTGGGGGACCCGCTCGCGACCGGGGCGTCACGGCGGACGGGTCGGTGGCGCGGGCCGGGACTCCGCGAGGGAGTGACGGGTGGCGGCGTCAGACGGACCGCCCGGCCAGGCTCCCGCCGATCGCCGGGATGACGTGGTCCAGGCCGGCGGTGCCGTCCGGCAGGAGGTCGACCATGGTGAGGAACTCGTGCGTGTGGCTGGGAGTCGCCGGTGATATGGGGATACGGCCGCGCCGGCGGGTCGTGGGGCGTAGACCTGTCCGGCGGTGCGGAGATCTCTGGTGGCCGGCCGGGCGTCAGCTCGTGCGGCGGTGTCCCGCCATCGAGCGCCCTCTGGCTCGGGAACGGTTGCCCTGTCGCGATCAGGGAGAGCATCACGTACGTACTATCTGGAAGTTACATCAATGTAAAATGCATTCTATGAGGAGTCAACAGCTCTGAGGGGTTTGTGTGCTGACCTAAACCCATGGCTCCAGGGCGTGTGCCGCGCTGCCGCTGTGCCTCGGCCGCTTCGGGCTCCGCTTGATCAGTCTCCGAGCGGGGATCGTAGGATGGCGGCGTCGGCTTCCTCCTGACCGAGAGCGTCCCCATGTCCTTTGCGGTACCGCTGACGCGGAAAGAAGCGGTCCTGCGCCGGTTGCGCGAGGAGATCATCACCGGCCTGCTGAAACCGGGCGCGTTGATCAAGGACGCGGAGATAGCGGCTCGGCTGGGCGTGAGCATCACCCCGGTACGTGAGGCGATCACCCAGCTCGCCGCCGAGGGGCTGATCGACATCTCGCCCAACCGGACGCGGCAGGTCACCCGGGTGACCCAGAAGAGCGCGCTCGAGCTGATCGACGTGATGATGGTGCTGGCCTGCGCCGGTTTCGAGTGGGGCATGGAGAACATCACCGACGAGCACGTCGCCACCCTGCGCGTCAAGCTCGGCGAGTTCGCCGAGGGCCTCCGGCAGGGCAACGTGACGGCCGCCGCCGCCGCGGGGGCGGACTTCAGCACGGTGGTCATCCTGGCGAGCGGCAACCGGGAACTGCAGACCCACGTCGACCTGGTGGTCACGCGCACCCTGCGGGTGCTGGCCCTCACCGCCGAGAGCGACGTGTGGAGCGTGTGGCTGAACGGCTACCGGCAGACCCTTGAGCTGATCGAACGGGGCGATCGCGCCGGGGCCGTCGAGCGGTACCGGCAGATCTACCGCGACTACCGGCAGCGGGTGGAGACCTTGCTGTTCGACGAGGATCGCTGACACGTTTTTCTGGAGGCCCACATGAGTGTTACCCGCATCGCCTACCTCGTCTCCGGGGTCCGCACCCCCGTCGGCAGGTACGCCGGCGCTCTCGCCGAGGTACGTCCCGACGACCTCGCGGCCCATGTCGTCCGCGAGCTGACCACCCGGTACGGCGGTGTCGACTGGGAGGCGACCGACGAGGTCGTCCTCGGCTGCGCCAACCAGGCGGGGGAGGACAACCGCAACGTCGCCCGGATGGCCGCTCTGCTGGCCGGCCTGCCGGTGGCGGTGCCCGGGGTGACGGTGAACCGGCTCTGCGGGTCCGGCCTCGACGCCGTGGCGTACGGAGCCCGCGCCATCGTCGCGGGCGACGCCGACCTCGTCATCGCGGGCGGCGTGGAGAGCATGAGCCGGGCACCGTTCGTGCAGCCGAAGGCGGCCACCGCCTTCGGCCGTACCGCGGAGATCCACGACACGACGATCGGCTGGCGCTTCGTCAACCCCGAGATGCAGCGGACGTACGGCACGGACGCCATGCCGCGCACCGCACAGAACGTCGCCGACGACCACGGCATCAGCCGCGAGGACCAGGACGCCTTCGCGCTGCGCTCCCAGGAACGGGCGGCGAAGGCACAGGCGAGCGGCCGCCTGGAACGCGAGATCGTCCCCGTGCCGGTGCCCCGGCGCAAGGGCGACCCCACGCTCGTCACCGCCGACGAGCATCCCCGTGAGACCTCGCCGGAGCGGCTCGCCGCGCTGCGGCCTCTCTTCGAGGGGGGCTCCGTCACCGCCGGCAACTCCTCAGGGGTCAACGACGGCGCCGCGGCCCTGCTCCTGGCCTCGGAGGAGGCGGTGTCGCGCTACGGCCTCGAACCCCTGGCGCGGATCGTCGCGACGACGAGCGTCGGCGTCGAGCCGCGGGTCATGGGCGTCGGCCCGGCACCCGCGGTGCGGCGGCTCACCGAGCGGACCGGCATCGGCCTCGACCGGGTCGGGACCATCGAGCTCAACGAGGCCTTCGCCGCACAGTCCCTGGCGGTGCTGCGCCTGCTCGGGCTGCCCGATGACGCCGAGCACGTCAACCCGCACGGCGGCGCCATCGCGCTCGGCCACCCGCTCGGTATGAGCGGCGCCCGCCTGGCGCTGACCGCCGCGATGACCATGGCCGACGAGGGGCACGAGCACGCCGTCGCCACGATGTGCATCGGCGTGGGACAGGGGATCGCGACCCTTCTCGCACGCCCGTGACGCGAGGTGGCCGCCGGATCGGGCGGCGCGGCCCGATCCGGCGGCCACCCCGCGCGACCGTCGAATCCCGGGGTCTCCGCTCCCGGCCGCCGGCCGGCACGCGGGCGTGCCGGGAGCGGCGTCACGCGTAGAGGAACCAGAACCCGGACTGGGGGGTGCAGGTGTACGAGGTCCACCCCCCCTCCTGGATGCCGAGGTTTCCGACCCGGTGGCAGTCCCAGTCGTAGTAGTAGACGTTTCTGAGTGTGGCGGCCTGCGCGGGCAGCACACCGACGGACAGCGCCAGGCCGGTGGCAAGGAAGGCCGAAACGAGTAAAGCTCGCATTCTGCGCATCAATTCTCCTGCGGCATGAACGAAGTGTGTTTCCGGAGAAACGCGCGGGGCGCTCGAATCGGGCTTCCCGGCACCGGAAGTATCACATCGGCGGCCGTCCGAAGGTAGGCGGCCACCGGCTCCGGCCTCCGGTGCGGGGATGACCTGGTCAAAGCTGTGAAAAGGCGTGCGCCGAGCGTGAAACGTTCATCCGGCGGGCGTTCGGCACCCTGCCACCCGGCAGTCGCCGCCAGGCGGCCTCGGCCGGTCCCCCGGCGATGACGTCGGCGCGGACCTCACCCGCGCCGGGGCCGTGCGCGCCCTCGCCTCGGATGGGGGCGTGGCACGCCTCCGGAGATCGCAGGTGAGCCGACGCTGCCGCTAGATAGATTCCGACTCTAGATTTCGACAGCTGTCTGGCCTATAGGTGAGATGCATCATCAATGCAGGTAACGACTCGATTCACGCTCACTCAAGATGATCTGGCTATTGACAGTAGTAGAATCTAATTTCACTATAGCTCCACGGAGTCTCGCCTGCCGTGCCGACCGCCCTCCGGGCTGGTCACCGCGGCCGGCGTGCCCCAGGTACTGATCGTCCGGGCTACCGCCCGCATGCGACAGGGAGCGGAGAATGAGCCTCATCACCGGGACCGAGGGCGGTTCGTCATCGCGCTTGGACAACGACGCCTCTGGGGGGCATCCACTCGATTCGATGTTCGCGCCGCGCGGGATCGCGATCGTCGGGGCGAGTGATCGTTCGGGTTGGTCCCGTTACACCTATGCCAACCTCGTGCAGGCGGGATACCCCCACCCCATCCATCTCGTCAATCACAAGGGTGATCAGGTCCATGGTCAGCCGACCGTCAGGTCCCTTGAGGACATCGACGGTCATGTCGATCTGGCCTATGTGCTGACCGGTCCCGACTCGCTGCCGGGCATCATGGAGGGCGCGGCGGCGAAGGGGGTCGTCAATCTCGTCGTCATCGCCGCCGGTTTCGGGGAGATGGGCGAGGAGGGGGCCGAACGCGAGCGCGCTCTGGCCGCCCGCGCGAACGAACTCGGCCTGCGCATCCTGGGGCCGAACAATCTCGGTTTCATCAACGCGGCCGCCGCGACGATGCCGTGGAGTCAGATGCTGCCGTGGCCGATGGAGACCGGTGGCGTCGGGGTCCTCTCGCAGAGCGGCGCGCTCGGTATCTTCCTGCTCAACTATCTGCAGAGCCGGGATGTGGGCATCAGCCATCTGGTCACGCTGGGCAACGAGGCGATGATCACGATCGCCGAGGGCATCGACTACCTGCTGGCGCAGGAGTCCACGAAGGTCATCGCGTTGTACCTGGAATCGGTACGCCACCCCGAGGCGTTCGTCGACGCCGCCCGCCGGGCCCTGGAAGCCGGCGTGCCCATCGTCGCGTACAAGGCGGGGCGCGGTGAGGTGGGCGCCAAGGTGACGGCTGCGCACACCGGAGCGCTCGCCGGTGACGACAAGGTGTTCGACGCCGCCTTCCGGCAGCTCGGGGTCATCCGCGTCGACTCCATCGAGGACCTGGTGGCCACGTCCGGGCTGCTCGCCGAGTACGGGGAGATCCCCGGGCGCAGGGCCGCCTTCGTGACGGGCTCCGGAGCGATGTGCGGGGTGATCGGCGATGTCGCCGAGGTGAACGGCGTGCAGCTGCCCGACCTCGCCGACTCCACGGTGACGGCGCTGCGGGAGAGCGGGTTGCCGGACTTCGCGACGGCGCAGAACCCGCTCGACACCACCGGGTACGTCGTGATCAAGCCCAACCTGCTGCCGCTGTGCGAGAAGGTCGTCTCGAAGGACCCGGGTATCGACGTCCTGGTGATCAACGGGTCGGCCCCGGCCACCCCCGAGGCGGCCGCGTTCATGGCCGGGAGCGTCGAGTGGCGCAAGGAACTGGCGGACACGAGCCCGGTTCCCGTCATCCCCATGGAGTTCCTGCCCACCGAGCGCACCCTGTTCGCGCGTGAGTTCCGCCGGTCGTCGGGCAGTTCATACGTGCTGGAGTCCTTCGCCCGGGGCATCCCCGCCCTCGCCAAGGCGATGTGGTGGTCCGAGAAGCGCAGGGAGATCGCGCAGCCGCGGGCCGGCTCCTCGACGGCCGTGGAGATCGAGGGCGGCGCCGGCGGTCGCTGGTCCGAGCGCCAGGTCGTCGGGCTGCTGGCCGGCGCGGGAGTGCCCGTCGTTCCCCAGCGCCTGGTGCGGACCGCCGAGGAGGCCGAGAGCGCGGCCGGGGAGATGCCGCTTCCCCTGGTGATGAAGGTCTCGTCCGCCGATATCGCGCACAAGACGGATGTCGGCGGGGTCGTCCTCGGCCTGAACTCGCCAGGTGAGGTGCGCGAGGCGTTCGAGCGGATGATGGACACGGTGCGGTCGCACGCGCCGGACGCCGACATCGAGGGCGCGGTCCTCAGCCCGATGCGCCCCGACGGCGTCGACCTGCTGGTGGGCTTCGTCCGTGACTCCGTATGGGGCCTCACGCTCGTCGTCGGTCTCGGCGGCGTCTGGGTGGAGGTTCTCAAGGACACCGCGATCAGGCTGCTGCCCGTCGATCGTGACGAGGTCAAGGCCATGCTCGCGGAGTTGAAGAGCTATCCCCTGCTCACGGGTGCTCGTGGCGGAGCGGTGGTGGACCTGGAGAAGCTGGCCGACGTCGTCTGCCGGCTCGCCGACGTCGCGCTGGCGCTCGGCGACCGGATAACGGAGATGGAGGTCAATCCGCTACGGGTCTCCGGCGAGGGCGTCGAGGTCCTGGACGCGATGGTCGTCTGGGACGAGGGCTGAGTCGACTCCTCGGGGTCGGCGTCGGGCGATCCGATCTCCGGATCGAAGTTGAGGTCGTG